>JAKORR010000668.1 GCA_029777735.1 Armatimonadota bacterium
CCTACTGCCCTACGAGTTCAACCACGAGCAGGCAGTGGACTTCGGCGACACCAAGGCGGGCGAGGTGATAGGCGAGTTCGACCTCGAGGCCTCCGAGAGCATCGTATACTACCCAACGCTTCTTACCGCGCCCGCCGAGGGCCTCGCGGATCTGACGCTGGAAATCGAGGGCAAACGTCTCGAGATCATAGGGCGCCTAGGGCCCGGACAGCTTGAACTGGGAGGCCTGTATCTACCCAAGGGCACCTACCGCGCTCGTCTGGTGGCCCTCACGGCCGGCCACGCCGTGCTCGACTGCCTGCAATTGCGGCAGGCGCAGCGCGCCAGCGGTGTCATCGAGGCCGAGGATCTGCCCATCCTGCGTGTGACCGAGGGCGCCGAAAAACCGCACCCAAGCCTGCCCATGGAGGGCGCCAGCGCAGGTCGTGTGCTCGAGTGGCACGCCACAGCAGCGGGCCAAGCAATGGTCCTGTCCCTAGATGTGACACCCGAGAAGCAGTACGTGTTGGGCGTGCGCCCAATGATGGGACCTGATGGCGGTATCATCCAGGCCTTCGCCGGCGACAAGCCACTAGGGCCCCAGTATGACCTCTACGCTCCCGAGAAGCAGCCTTCGCCACAGGTCCTCCCCCTGGGCCAGTTGCCGCCTGGGACGAGGGAGATCGAGATTCACATGGTGGGGAAGAACGAGAAAGCCACCGACTACCATGCTGGGCTAGACTATTTTCGCTTCGAGCCGGCAATCATCGGCCCTGGCAGCACTGAAGGTGTCTGGGCACTAGTGCTCAAGACCGAACGCTGCGAGTATCGTATCCAAGACCTGGGGAGCGAATGGTTCGGCGGGCACCACCTTTGGGTCCAACCAAGTAGCGACGGCGCATATATCGACCTGGGCATCAACATTCCCCGCGAGGGTGAATACGAAATACTCGTACGCTATACGACATCCTGGGATTACGCGATCGTGAAGGCCTTCCTGGACGACGCTCCTCTCGGCGAGCCTGTGGACTGCTACACGCCCCAGGTGCTGTTGACCCAACCCTTGGCGCTAGGTCGCGTACACCTTACGGCGGGCCAGCACGTGCTGCGCTTCCAAGCCGCCGGCAAGAACGACGCGTCGCGCGGCTTCCTGATGGGCATTGACTACGTGACGGTGAAGCAGGTCGAGTAGGTCGCAGGGTGCGCCTTCGGAGGCTCTGAGGGCTCTGCAGGGGGGGCGACAGGGGTGATTCGGCCGACTGAAGAAGCGAGTCGGCGCGGCGGGAAGGCAAGCAGCAAGGGGGCTGAGTAGCGAAAAGTGTCTCGTGTCTTCTAGCGATGCCTGTGTGCGTCATGCTCTTCGCGGTAATCGGGGCCCAGGTCTAGCCGCCAGCCCAGACCAAGGAAGCCCTAGACGGGGGCCTTGGCCGCGAGGCATGGGAAAAGCACGAATCAAAGTTAACAGCGATGTCAAGCATTTGAGCCAAGTAAACTTTTGTTTCATGTCCAGCCCAGCCTACCTGGGTTCCGCCATCCTACAGCACACTGTAAACGCAGGCCGGTACCGTGGACAGCAGATTGGGTACAGCGGTTGGTAAAATGGAGGACATTACTGGCTCTGTAGGCCTCTGAATGCGTGTACACGGGCGGTGCCTACTAAGTCTGAACAACATACGAGGCCAGCAATCAAGGGCACCGTCGGCGGGCAGTGCTGCGAGACGGCCTTGCACATTCTTGAGGAAGCCGTAGACGTAGCCTTCGGCCTGTTCATAGCAGGATTGGGCTCACTCAACGTAAGGAGGTATCGGATGATGCTCTCGCTATTGGTTTTCTCGCCTATCGCGCTGGTGGGTCCCCTGTGGGCCCAGAGAGCCGAGGAGCGCCCCGTGACGCGCATTGTGGCCGACTACGACGCCGAACTGCGCGGGGCGGATGGGCATGTTGACACCCAGCTCATGATTCAACAGCTCAAGGCCCTGGGCGTGAACTGCTACTTTTGGCTGATCTGGCATGCCAAGACCGATTGGGAGGACCTACAAACCTTCCTCCCGGCAGCCCAGCAGGCAGGCATTGACGTGTGGGTCTATCTGTGCCCACCGTCGGAGCCACCGCCGTCGGAGCCCTTCGGCCTGGACTTCGTGCGCTGGGGGGAAGAGATCGCCCGTTTGTCGATCAAGCACGACAACCTACGGGCGTGGGTTATCGACGACTTCTACGCAAACCACGCCACTCTTACGCCCGAGTACGTCGGCCAGATGCAGCGGGCCGCTAAGAGCGTGAACCCCAAGCTCCACTTTCTGCCGCTCATGTACTACCACGAGATCCACTACGGATTCGTGGAGGCCTATCGCGAGGTCATCGACGGCGTGGTGGTGGCCTATCCTACCAGCCGTGAGGAGTTGGTGCGGGCCGGACGCGTGCTGCGCGACGAGATACCCGCGCCCGCGCGATGTGTTATGAGCTACCCCTGGGAGCAGCCCTCCGCGCCGGGCGACATGGCCACAATCTCGCGCACCCTCGCCGTGAAGCCCGGTGCCGCTGGCTACCGGCTGTCTCTGCAGCAGCGCGATCTGTTCACCGCCGCTACCGAGGGCTATCACGTCAAGCAGATTCTCCTCGATGATCAAGTAATCTGGGAGGAGGACGTTGCGGGCGGCGATATCGAGTGGCATAGGGTGGACCTCGACCTTACACCCGCTGTAGCTGGCAAGCAGACAGTCACCCTAGCCCTGCGGGCCTACGACAAGAAGGGCGTGTCCAACTTCGGTGTGGAGGTCGAGTGGGCCGACCTCACCCTCGAAGGCTTCGATCCAAGCGAACCCAGCCTCGGGCAAGCTGAGGGCTGGGAGAAAAGCACGCAAGGCGCCTGGCAACTCACCTGGCACCCCACCACCGGCGGCCACCACCGTTTCCGCCTGCCCTACGTCGTCATGCCAGCAGGCACGCCTCAGGACCTCCGCAAGCGTCTCCCAGGAAGCCAAGGCACGCCCGAAGAACTGGCACAGCACGTGGAGATGATCCTGGAGGCCATGGCCGCCGGCGAGTGCGAGGGCTTCGTGACCTACTGTCTGCCCAAGACACCCAATAACCCGTACTTCGAGGCTGTGAGGGACATAATCCAGCGCATGCTGCCACGCCTCGACCTCGCCAGATAGACGGCGCCACCGTGCCCCAAGGCGCCGTCAAGAGGGCTCTGCCCGGAGAACGCAAGGTGTTCTCTCATCTCCGGGGGAGACTCGAGGCGGCCTGAGGAACCCGGGGTCTCTTCGAAAGCAACGTCCCTGGGGGTTGACAAGCGGGCATAATTATGTTAGTAATCGATAACTAACATGAGACGAACAGGGGCGGAACGCATACTGAAAGCGGCGTTGAAGGTCATCGAGGAGGAGGGGCCCACGAACATGACTCTTCGGGGGATCGCGCGGGCGGCGGGCGTGACGGAGCCTGCCCTGTATCGCCATTTTGGGTCGAAGCGTGATCTTTTGAGAGAGCTGTTCGGTTACTGCAGCCAGCTAATGTATGCCTACCTTGAGGAGAGAGCCCAAGGTAGCAGAACGCCAGTTGAGCGGCTGGGGAGGTTAGGGGTGGGAATGTTCGACTTCGCGCTGGAGCACCCGGAAGAGTACGTGTTCATTGTGGCGGTGCACAACCAGGAGCTCCGCGACATCGATGTGAGGAGCGAGCGGCTGCCGAAGGATCTCTTTGTTGAGGCTGTGGAGGCTCTGCCGGGGATGACGCCGGGACCGCCAGCCGCGCTGGTGGCAGGCACAATCATTGGAGCTGTGATGGGTGTGGTGCTCTTTCATAGGATCGGGCTGGCGTCTTCGTCGTGCGATGAATGCCGCAAACATATTCTTAGAACGGTCACGTACGTGGCCGAAGCATCGCGTCGAGGGATCGGAGAGTAAAGGAGGCAGGTCTATGGCACGTCAGGAATCCCCTGGGAAACCAAGTTTGCATCAGTCAATCAATACTGTCTACGAGAGTATGAAGAATGCAGGATCAACAAACGTCTATGACCGCTTCGTGGCAATGGATGGTCGTTGTCAGTTCTGTGTAGCGGGCACCCGCTGCTCGCTGTGCAGTAACGGTCCGTGTCAGATCAGGCCGCGGCAGGAAGTATGGCGTGGCGTCTGCGGCATTGACGCCAACGGCATGGTCACTCGCAACATGGTGCACTTGGACATCATGGGCTTGTCGGCCTACACACATCACACGCGTGAGATAGCGCGGACGCTGCAGGCCATCGGGGCGGGCCAGTCGCCCTTTGGCATTAGTGACGAGAGCAAGCTAGACTTGCTGGGCGGCGCACTAGGACTCAACCTGTCGGGTGACGCAGTGGCGAAGGCGGCGCGGGTAGGCCAGGGCATCATCGCGAGCCTCGATGACCTCTCGGGCGCCGAGAGCGTCCTAACCAGGGCGCTGGCGCCTCAGGAACGCCTGGATACGTGGCGCAACCTGGGCATCATGCCCCGCGGTCCACTCTATGAGCTGGTCAGTGCCTCGACCCGCACGATGACCAACATCGACGGCGACTGGCTGAGCCTGGCACGTACCGTGCTGCGGCTTGGCCTGGCGACCTGCTACGGGGTGCTGATGCCGCTGGAAATGGGCCAGGACGCCATCTTCGGCACCGCCAAGCCGCACGCGGCTCGCGTGGACCTGGGGCTACTGGACGCCGATTATGTGAACATTTTGCCCAATGGTCACGAGCCCTTCATCGGGTTCGCGCTGATCGAGGCGGCCCACTCCGAGCGCGCTCAGCAGAGGGCCCGCGAAGCTGGCGCCAAGGGTTTACGCATCATCGGCTCCACCGAGACCGGCCAGGAACTCATGCAGCGGAGGCCGGTAGATGACGTGTTCGTCGGTTGTATTGGCAACTGGATTGCGCAGGAGTACGCCATGGCTACAGGAGCCGTAGACGTCTTCGTCATGGATATGAACTGCTCGTTGCCTACGTTGGGCGAACTGGCCGAGAAGTACGGCGCCACGCTCGTCGCCGTGAGCGAGCTCATTGGCGTGCCGGGGACGCACCATCGAATTGAATACGACCCGGGCCACGTGAAGGAGCAAGCTTGGCAGATAATCGAGCTGGCGGTGGAGAACTTCAAGCGTCGCCGGGGCAGGGCGGCCGTCCGTGACCTGCCCATGCGCGACATCGTGACCGGCTTTTCTACAGAAGCCGTACTCGAGGCGCTAGGTGGGTCGCTACAGCCGCTGCTGGACGTCATTGCTGGCGGGAGCATACAGGGTGTAGTTGCGCTGGTGAGCTGCACCACTCTGACCAACGGGCCGCAGGATTCACTCACCACAGCCGTCGCCCGCGAGCTTATCGGGCGCGACATCTTGGTACTCTCCGCGGGCTGCGGCAATGGTGCATGCCAAGTGGCCGGCCTCAACAGCCTAGAGGCCGTCCGTGACGCTGGGCCCGGCCTGAAGGCCGTCTGCGAGCAGCTTAGCATCCCGCCGGTACTCAGCTTTGGCACCTGCACCGACACAGGGCGCCTCATACTGCTGGTCACCGCCGTCGCCAACGCGCTCGGCTGCAGAATCCCGGACCTGCCCGTGGCCGTCACGGCGCCCGAGTACATGGAGCAGAAGGCCACGGTCGACGCCTCCGCAGCGTTAGCCATAGGTCTGTACACGCATGTCTCGCCTACGCCTCCTGTCGGCGGGGCGCCGGACTTCGTTAAGCTCCTTACCGAGGACCTGGAAGGGCTGACCGGCGGTAAGCTAGCCCTGGGCGAGGACCCAACGGAAGTGGCCGACGCAATCCTGGGCCATATCAAGACCAAGCGGTCGGCCCTGGGAATCTAGGGAGAGCATCCTTACGCAAAGCGCGATCTCGGCACCCCGGCACGGGCGTGTGACGCCTGTGCCGGGGTATTGTTGCCAGGCACAGCCATCCTTGGGGTCCGCCCCTATGTGGTCAGAGGATCAGCCCCGAAGAAACCTACAGTGCCTCAGATCTATCCGAGAGAACCTGTTCCCCGCCGGAGCTTTCCTCTGGACCGTTCCCTGTAGTTAGTTACGCACTTAAGATAAGTCAAGCGAAAGTCAAGCGAGGAGATACTGGGCCTCGGGAATAAAGGAGCAACCTCGCGCACTTCATAATCATACACTCATCCGGATCCGAGAGGCGGAGGAAGCCTATTTGACGAACAGGGGGATTTCGCGGAGAATTTACTGATGAACAAGACACAAAAACAGTGCTCAGGTGTCTAAGAGAACAGTCAACAACGGGAGAGATAAGCAATGACTTGGATTGCCTTGGCAGCCCTCGCAGGAATGACGGCCCCCTGGGCACAGCCTTACGATCTCCGTTTGAACCTGTCCGCTAACGACCAGAAGCACTCGGCCCTGTGTGCTCAGATCGTCGACATTCAACTGACCGGCATGTCAATGGGTCTGAGCGGAGCCGCTGAATCCAACACCACCCTGTACGTCACAGAGGTATCAGCTGAGCAGAAGACGGTGGGATTACGGGTACAGTTGTCTGATGTGAAGGTTGTGTTTAATGAAGCTGAGCAGAGCCCGCCAGCCTTGAGCCCAATGGACCTCAAGGTCACCGACAGAGGGCGGATCCTGAGCCTGACCTTGGCCGACGCTTCGAACGCCTTCGATTTGCTGGCCACGGGCGGCACGCCGGTACAATTGCTCGCGATCCCGATGGCCGTGGCCAGGTTTCCGGAGAAACCCCTTGAGGTCGGCGAGGAGTGGGAGTCCGAGGAACCTCAGCCCACGCCCTTTGGCGTAGACGCCACCATAAAGTTGAAGGGGAAGCTGGCCGAGGTAAGTAACGGCAGGGCCAAGCTTCAGTACACTATAACGGTCTACATTCCCCCCTTCCGGGCACCTAACCCGCTCCAGCCGGGCGTCGAGATGATAGTGAAGGACGGCGTAGTCCAGTTGACTGACTTCATGCAGGTTGTAGACCTGAAGACCGGTCTTGTGGAAGAAGCCTACGGGCGACTTGCCTTCTCCTTGGAGGCGGAAATGCCCGGGTGGAACCAGACGATGCCGGCTTCTTTGCAGCTCGACTTCGCCGGTGGAGCAGACCTTCCCCGCGCGAAGGCGCTTTTAGAGGGCAAGGGCGAGGCCCCTCAGCCCGCCGCTGGGCCTGTACAGCAGGGCCAGTTCCGACCTCAGGCCCACCAGGGGGCACAGGTTGAAGCCAAGCCTCAGGCCAGAAGGGCGACAGGGAGCTCTGCCAGGGATCTTCGTACACTTTGGGATGACTGGTCGCGGCGCTGCGAGGTGCTGAAACCGCAGGCCCGAGCCTTTGCCCGCTACGTCGGACTGCGCCTGTTGATGGTTGCCATGGACATTGACCGTACGGCGCGGGGGGTAGCAGACTGGATCGTCGATACCCTGAGTGATCTGGCCTTGGAGGCCGCGGGCGTCTGTCGCTCGATGGGGTATGAGGGGCGGGGCTGACGCCTGCTCTTCTTGCGTGGGTCGTCACCGGGCGGTTTGTCGGGCGGGTGATCGAGGCGCCCGTAGGCCTGGGGCACTCAGGGCAAGAAGTTATACATTGGTCTGTGTTGCAGGATCCCCAGGATGCCCCAGAAGGTACCGGCTACAAATTCGCCCAGGATCATGCCAAGGAAGAAGTTGGAGGCCGGACGGTAGGAAGTCATGCCTCCGTAGCGTAGTATCACGGTCTTCGCAAGCCAACTGACGAGGATTGATGGGGCAAACAGCGCCATCGACCATGAGCCAGATACCGCAAAGCCTGCGGGATGGAAGGGCCACCAGACCCATCGCAGGCGAGCTGCCCCCAGAAGCGCGGTGAAGAGCGCACCCACGCCCAGAGCAATCACCGAGTACCAGTTGGTACCACCGGGCGCCGTCAGCCAGGAAGAGAGACGGTTAAAGGCCTCGTAGCCCTTCCCGGCTTGGCGCCAACCGCCGTAGCGGCAGAAGGCATCCAGCATAATGACCCAGGCTAGTGGCACTGCAAGGACAGCCGCCAAACCGAGAGCGATAGCGACGGCACGCTGTCCTGCTCCGGCTACCTCCGCCATCTTCATTGGTTCTATCTGGTGAGGCATGGGGTGAGAGCGGTGGGCACGGTTAAAGGACCAAAAGAAGGTGAACATGATCAGGTTGGGTTTGCCGAGGGACTTAGGGCCGAGGGCCTCGGTCAACACAGCTTCGGGCCCGATTTTGTGAAGATCGTGAACAGGCGACCCCAATTCTGCTCTGATTCTAGCAACAGCGATGGATATGCCCAAGTACAGAGCCAGGAAGGCCAGTGCTGCAGCCAGTGTCATACCTGCTGCACAACAGAAGAGGGTCAGGGCGCCGATCCCTGCCAGCCCACCGAGCAAGGCGATCCTGTAGGGCAGTGGCTCCCATACATCCTCAGGACGGGAACCTGAGATCGCGCTGCGCAGGGCTTCAGCCAAGTGCTTGCGGCTGCTCCACAGCGAGGCAAGGGCCAGCATCTGATAGGCTCCGTGGGACTGTTCGTCAATCCATGGCGACCTGGGCAGCCTCCCCCAACCTATGGCGGCCGACAGTATGCGCACCACCTTCCAGTACACGTAGAAGAACCAGGAGCTGAAGGCCAGATCGAGGGGTATGAAGAACGCAAGGCCTACGGCGAAGGGGAAGACGTTCAGAGGAGTCCAGCCGATGGCGCTCCAGGGCATGGACTTGAGCTGCTGTCCCAGGTCGTAGGCTGCCTCGCGGGCCCCCAGCAGCGACGGCACGGCGGGGTACAGCACGTGGAGGCCGTTGAGCATGTCCATGGCGAAGGCTACACTGAAGCCGATCCACATAAGTTTGTTCGAGAGTAGTCCAGACCGTGGCTGAATAATGGCCAGAGGCAACTGGACGACCGGGAAACTGAGTTTTGATTCCTCGATCCAGTTACGTCGGAGGATGACGGTCAAGCAAAGCATCACCCAGAGCAGCACGAGGCTGAAGCCACTCCAGACCAGCGCGACACGAAGCCAGGGCCGCCAATAGGGCGTCGAGAAAAGAGGCATGTTGCTGTCGAAGTAGGCCCACAGGGCTGAGTGGTCGTCGACTGTCAACCAGCGGGGAATCTGCCCGAGGAACAACTCCTCCCAGCGATTTTCGGGTGTGGCGTGCCAGAAGGGATGCGCCACGACCGGCACCATGGTCTGGACCTGGTCCAAGCCAGCGACCGAGGCCGCCAGCGTGAGCATGGCATAGATGATGACAAGCTCGGCCGGTGAGAGCCTGAGCCTGGGCCATAGCCGGCCGAGACAGGCTGACACCAGCCGCACCAGCAACAGTGAGATGACCACATTGAAGATAAGCGAGACTGTAGCTGGCCGGCTCTGTCCCCAGATATACCCATATAGCATGAACAAGATATTGAGCGGGATGAGCACAAGGCCGATGAGCACAGCCCGTGCAGTGAGGCCGTGGAGAGGAGCGATTGATTGCCGGCGGCTAGTCGCCGAGATAGCTGGCTCGGTTGTGTGCATCTAGTCCACCCTGACAGGCGTCTCAAGGTGCCCGCCAATGCGGGTATAGTCGTGGATCACGCCGAGTCACCGTCTCCAGTCCTTGCCAAAGGCCGCCCGGTCTTCCGGCGTCGATCTGCGGCCCTAGGGTGGAGCCGCTGCCCACAGGCGAGAGCCAGAAGGCAGCGGAGGTCGTCCAGGGCCCCCTGCTAGGGCAGGAAGTTGTACATTGGCATGTGCTTGATAATGCCGTAGACCGCCCAAAACATTCCTGTTACGAACTCTCCAAGTATCAGGCCCGCGAAGAGGCGACTCGCCGGACGATATGATGTCATACCACCGTATCGCAATATGGATGCCTTGACCAGCCAGCTCACGAACACCGAGGGGGCAAACAGTGCCATGGACCAAGAGCCCGAAACGGCATAGCCGGCCGGATGGAAGACCCACCAGGTGAAGCGCGAACGCATGCCTGCGAGGGCCGTTGTAGTCAGAAGCCCAACGCCCATAGCCACAAGGCCGTGAAGGCTCACGGTAGTGTCTGTGCGCAGCCAAGAGTCGAGCCGCGTGAAGCTTTGCATGCCGGGGTAACTAGGCATGTTGCCGAAGCGGGCCGATCCGTCGAGCATCATGAACCAACCCAGAGGCAGCGCTACTATCGCCGTGAGGAGCAGGACCGCCGACAGGGAGCGTTGACTCAGACCTGTCTCAGAGGCGATCTTCATGGCCTCGATCTCAACAGGCATTGGGTGAGAGCGGTGGGCCCGCGTGAAGGCGTAGAGAAAGGAGTAGGTGACGAGAGTGGACGTTCCGAGGGTTTTGGGTGGGAAGGCCTCCACCAAGGCGGCCTCAGGACCCATGAAGTGCAGATCATGGACTGGGGAGCCCAATTCCGCCCGAATCCTGGATACTGCTACGGAAATTGCGAGGTAGATCAGCAACCAGCCGACAGCGCCAGGGAAAGAGGCACCTGCGGCCATTATGAACACCGTGAGCGCTGCGAAGCCGGCCAGTCCGCCGATCATGGCGACCTTGTAGGGCAAGGGTTCGTCACGATCGCTGACGGAGCGGCCGAGAAGAGACTGCCATCCGTCCGCGAAGGCCTTCCGGCCGGCCCAGAGGCTGTAGCCTGCGAGGGCCATGTAGGCCCCAAAGGACTGTTCGTCAATCCACGGCGAACGCGGTATCTGGCCCCAGCCTGCGGCAGCAGAGCCTATACGAATCGCCTTCCAATAGACGTAGAAGAACCAGCAACTGAAGGCGAGGTCCAGAGGGATGAAGAAGGCCAGTCCTACGGCGAAGGGAAAGACGTTGAGCGGCGTCCACCCGATCGCGCTCCAGGGCATGTTCTTGACCTGTTGGCCGAGGTCGTAGGCGGCGCTCCTGGCTCCAAGGAAGGAAGGCACTTGCGGATAGAGGTGATGAAGCCCGTTGAGAATGTCGATGGCCGCCGCCACGGCGAAGCCGATCCACATAAGTTTGCTCATGTACAGCTTGCCAGCAGGGCTAACCATCTCCAGCGGCAACTGGACGATTGGGAAGCTCAGCTTGCTCTCGTCCATCCAGTTCTTGCGGAATAGGGCATTGAGGCACAGCCAGGTCCAGCACATCAGGACCACGAAAAGTGACCACGCCAGGACGGGTGCTACCCAACTGCGCCAGTAGGGTGTGGCGAGCAGGGGCATGTGGCTGTCGTAGTAGGCCCATAGGGCACGATGGTCAAGTGGCGTCA
>JAKORR010000669.1 GCA_029777735.1 Armatimonadota bacterium
ATCGACCCGCCCACCCCCGCCGGGGTGTGCTGATTGGCCTCGTTATCGTCGTGGACTACCGTGAGCATGGGCGTACCTTCCCGAACCAGCGCGCCAACGCCGGTCCTGATCAGAGCTACTCGGACTTCAGATCCTCCTCGGGAAGGTGCGCCACTTCACGTCACCCCGCCGAGGACCATCCACAGGTTCTGATCATTGCTCAGCCACACCGCATAACGGAGACTGGGGCTGTTTCGGGGACATCCCCAGGCGGGTGGTGCTGGGATGTGCGAGGCGACGGCTCTGTGTCCAACGCCGGAGACGTGCACGCAGCGGGGGTCCACCGGATACGGATGATCAGCGCCGAGTGTCAGACGGCCACGGTTCTGTCATGCGCGCGGTCGGCGGCAGCTGATTTCGCTTCTTGTCGCGAAGCCTGGGTCGGGTCAGGCTAGCGAAGCTCGGCCAAAGAAACGACGTCAATCGGTCGGCGGCTCCGGATAGTCTTGTCGGTCGCCAATCGGACGTAGCCGTACACATTAACGGCGCCTCGCTCTGCGACGCCGTGAGCGAGCGCCTGAGCATCCAGGATCCACGTCACGGCCTCTGCGTCGGCGAGCCTATGAGGGGCTGATGGGCCTTGGTAACGCTCTCGTGGCATTGCTCCGACGGGCGCCTTCTGCCAGCCGTTCCTAGTTCGAAAAGTTACACCCATTTCCAGGAGCGTCACTGGGAGCCTGCCAATATTGCTGGCATCGAGCGATAGCGCCCAAGTGCCCTCGCTGGGGAGCAGCGCGGTCGCAACCGTGACCTTGACGCGGGGTCCGGCGAGAATGAGGCTCCAAACCTGTGTGGCCAGCGCCGCAACGCCGGTTACTCCGCCCACGACGGCAATCACGAGGGTCCAGAACTCGAGCGTCGTGGCGTTGGGCATGCGCCCAGCGTCGCAGAGTCAAAGACAGCGCATGAACTAATCAACAAAGCGGTCGATGTATCTGCGAAGAAGAGAGTTGTCGCATGCGCCCCAGCAGCGATGATGCCGGGGCGCCTCCCGGTCCCCATGCTGGCCAGGCCCGCACGGCGAAGACATTGTGTTGATACCACCAGCTCCGCCGCGCTGCAGCCTTAGTAAAGGTCAACCCAGTCCAGAGGAACAACGGTGTTGGAGCTGGTTCACTTAGGGCACTCGGGCGGCGAATCACTATGCCCTGTGTATGGAGCCGGTGTGATCTCGCCCTTCTTAAGCCACCCTTCGGCGTCACTAAGCCTGTACCAGACCGTTGCGTCCGTGTAGCGGATTCCGCAGTCCACGTAGACGGTGTCGCCGTTACTAACGACCCGACCATTATCAGCGCCATCGGAGGGCAGAGACCTGATGGGCGTGTTGTAGCCGACTGAGTTGGCGACGATGAACTGATACCGGATGGGCTGCGACAGCTGAGCGCTCCACTGACCTGCAAAGAAGGCAAGCGACAGGGCAGTGAGGCCCGCCAGAACTCCCAGGTACTGCACAAGTCGGCGCCCAGGCGGGCTGGTGATCGGTGCAGGTCGGCCGAACACGACTGTGTCCACTATGAGCGCGCAAGTGCCGAGGAGCAGCGAGGTAGAAAGCGAGACGGGCCACGGCAGCCCTACCAGACTGATCAAGCCTGCAGCCACCGCAGCGGATGACACAAGAGCCACAAGGACGTCTCGCAGGAAGGCTCGCGATTTCACAACCGCACAGTAGCGAACGGGCTAGAACCGGGCCCGATGGGGGCGACAAGCCCGTACGCCCCAACAAGGGATGCTGGCACAGGTCGTATCAGCTCCCCCGAGAACCTGCGTGCACCAGGCGGCATGAGCTTCGCAAGCCTGGGGCGGCTACAGCGCGAGCAATGATCAGAACCTGTGGATGGAGCAATGATCAGAACCTGTGGATGGTCCTCGGCGGGGTGACGTGAAGTGGCGCACCTTCCCGAGGAGGATCTGAAGTCCGAGTAGCTCTGATCAGGACCGGCGTTGGCGCGCTGGTTCGGGAAGGTACGCCCATGCTCACGGTAGTCCACGACGATAACGAGGCCAATCAGCACACCCCGGCGGGGGTGGGCGGGTCGAT
>JAKORR010000670.1 GCA_029777735.1 Armatimonadota bacterium
CAACTACCGCAGCGGCAAGTTCGTGTGCCTGGAGAAGAATCCGCTCCAGCTCTGGCAGGTGCCCGCCTTCAAGTGGTACTGCTTGCCCGTTCTCGTGGGTGACTTGTGCTTCCAAGTCTACTTCGAACAGGAGTTTCTCGCGCTTGGTGTCAGCCTAGTGAACCTGTTCGAACTTGCTGGCCATGAGGAAGCCCGCCGGCGCCCCGACGGTATCCTCCTCTTCGGCGTCCCGGAGGCGGTCATGCAGGGCGAGCGCACCGGGTTCTACATCGACGAGGACGCGGATGTGGCCGTGGGGGCCGTCGTTCACTCCGAAGAGGTGGATTACTTCGGTTACGTCAAGAAGATGATGCTAACGCTCCACAATGTCATCATGATGCGGCGTGGGCGTCTGCCGCTCCACGGCGCCATGGCTAAGGTGCGGCTGCGCAGAGGACCGGAGTTTGGTCTGATACTGGTCGGCGACAGCGGCGCAGGCAAGTCTGAGAGTCTCGAAGCCTTCCGCCAGCTTGCCGACGAGTGGATTTCCGACATGATCGTGGTTTTCGACGATATGGGATCACTGTCCGTGAACGACGAGGGGCATCTCATTGCCTACGGCACTGAGATCGGCGCCTTCGTCCGACTCGATGACATTGACCCCGAGTACGCTTTCGGCAACTTCGACCGCGGCATTTTCATGAACCCTCACCTCAACAATGCCCGTCTCGTCCTGCCTGTCACCGAATACCGCCACGTGGTCGAAGGACACCGCGTCGATCTGCTGATGTACGCAAACAACTATGAGCCGGTAACCAAAGAGACTCCTACCATTGAATACTTCTCCAATCCCGAGGAGGCTATGGAAGTCTTTCGCGCTGGTCACCGTGCCGCCAAGGGAACCACCGACGAGGCTGGGCTGGTACGTAGCTACTTCGCGAATCCCTTCGGCCCGCCACAGATGAGGGACCTACACGAGGAACTGGCCCAGCGGTACTTCGCCGCGGCTTTCAGGGCCGGGGTGAGAGTGGGTCAGTTGCGCACGCGCCTGGGCATCCGCGGTATGGAGACGCAGGGCCCACGTGAAGCAGCAGAGGCACTCTTCTCCGAGCTGCGCGAGCATCTGAGGCGCGGGTAGTCTTTCTTTCTGCTCTTCCCGCCTGCGGAGGAGCGTCTGCGCCTATAGAGAGACGTGGAGCTCCACGGGCATCTGCTGCCGCCTCGGGTCTTCCGCCCCCACGTCGCCTGCCGCCCTGCCTTCCCGCGACCTCTTACTCCCGCTCCTCGACCCACAGCAGCCTGGTGTCGCCCGTGCGCATGTTCATCTCTATCTCGCTGCCTCGTCTCACTGTCCGTCCGCTCAGGCAATCGCGGACGACCGACGGCCTTGGCAGCCTCACGGTCTTTTTGCCCTCACTGCTAGCTGCCAAGCCAAGGAACCGACCATCCCCCAGCACTACGTCATCCGTGTCGGTGTAGATCCACACCCCCGCCTCGCGCGCGATGTTGCGCAGCAACCTGGCGGGTGCGTACAGCGACGCAACATACACCGACCGCCATCCGTCCTGGCGAGTTGACGCGGCCGCAATAAGTTCCGGCCTCGCCACATAGGTCGCCAACGGCTCCACTCCTGGCTCGCTCTTCACGCCCCACTGCAGCCGTAGCGCCTTTTGCTTTGAGCCGAAGGACTCCACAAGACCTTGGCACAGCCACGCCTTCGCGTTGGGCTGCACCAAGTCTTCCACAGGCTCCTGCAGCATCTCCAGCGAAAGGCCTGTCAACTCGCGCACATACGACGCGTCTACCCTCCCAGCGGCCGGGTCGAGATAGCCCGGGGCATAGAACCACAGCGCCGTTGACTTCTGTCGGCGCAGGACCTCACGAATCCGGGCCCTTTGCTCGCCCGTCAATGCGAAAGCGTTGGGGAAGATGTACAGCTTTGCGGGCTTGACCTTGCCCGCAAACAAATCCTCGAGCAGCCACCACCCCACCGGAGCTCCCAGCCGCGTAATGGAGGCTCGCAGGTCATACAGCAGGGCCCGGTTCACGGGCGAGCGCGGCAACGTATACAGTGGACTCACCTCGTCCGCCACGACCGCAACTTCTGGCGAGAAGCGTACAGGATCCTCCAAGTGATCCTCCCAGAACTTTCGCATCTCGCCGATGTTCTCCCACAGCGCCTTGTCCTGCATCCAGCCTGCGTTGCCCAAGTCCATATACCAGCAACCCATGCGCCGTGGAAAGATCTGCGCGAAGTTACGCCGGTGGACGCCCAGGGTCTCCCGCAGCGTCGCACACCGCCCGTATCCTGCCTCCTTCGGCGTCACGTGAGTGCGTGTATCGTCCTCGTTGAACCACAGCTTCCCGTGCGCCGCCACCGTGTCTGCCGGTACCATGAAGTGCCCCGAGCCTCCGCTCTGCCGATCGAAGTAAGAGATGGGGGAGCAGAAGATGTCAACGTTGGGGTCTTCTAGAAAGCGGCTCCACCGTAGGTGCCCGCTCTGCGCCAGTCCCACTGGTGCCGCTGCTAGTTCGTGGAGATAGCCATAGAAGAACATCACAGCCTTGCGCCCGCCGCTGGCCCGCTTGATCGTCGCCGCAATCTGCTGCATTGCCTCGGCCATGGCGTCGTTGAGGTACTCGAAAAAGTCTACCTGATACCGCTCTCGCGCCGGATGGAAAAATTCCCCCGCGCTGCCCTTTAGCCGCTGGTCAAAGGTCGGCGTCTCCACCTGTTCGAAGCTGGTCACCTCGCGTCCCCAAGCCTGGCTCAGTTCACTCGCCGTCCGGTACTTGCGCTCTAGCCAGCCCCGGAAGCCCCTGGTGGCCGCCGGGCTGAATCCCGGGAAGTGTTGCGTCCACGAGCCTGGGTAGAACCACTCGCCGGTGTGCTGGGCGCACGGAAAGTAGATGATGCAACGGTCGCCCCAGTGCTCCTCGATGTAGCGCACATATGCCTCGAGCTTGGGCAGCAGTTCCTTCAGCCACAGTTCCGACGATACACTGAAGCCCTCGGTGCTTCCGTCCTCGAAGGTCGTGCACTCGCCAGGGTGCTCCTCCAGCCACCACTTCGGTGGCGCGACGCCGAAGCGCAGCGCCACGACAGCCTCCGGGTCCAGCTTCACTGTGCCCTGGAAGGCCTTGTCAAGCCCGGCGTAGCTGACCTCCTCGCCCTCCTTGGGCCAAGGCACACTGCTGCCGAACTGGTAGTGGTGCACGCCGGCTGCTGCTGCTAGCACTACCTGTTGGCAGTAAACGGATGTCCCGGAGATCGAGTAGATGGTCCACGGCGGCCCCTGGTGCAGCGCCACCACGTCGATTAGGCGCTCTGGCTCCGCCCGCAGGCTCAACTCCACCGTGTAGTCGTGGCCCTTCTTTACCGTGCAGCCGCTCAGATACACGTGCATGAAACCGCCCGGCGCGTTCTTGATGACATCCACACGCAGGCTTCTTTTCCCCGAGGCCGCTATCGTCTCGTCATAGGCCCAGTGACCCTCCTCGCCCAGGTCCTGCCTGAAGAACAGTGCCCAGCGGTCTGGCAGCTTGTCGCCCGTGTCCTCGAAGTCGCCCTGGGGCTGCATGTTCGGGCCCCTAGGCTTTTCTGGCGTGCCTTCGTAGTAGCGTAGGTCATCGATCCATACACTGCCCGCCCCACCGCGGTTCATACGTATCTGGAACCCAGCCGCCCCGTCGGCATCTTCGGGTGAAGTGAACTGCACAATCACCCGTTGCCACTCGGCCCCGACCTTCACCCTCGTGGCTCCCCCGTCAAACCAACCCATGAAAGACAGCGGTACCTGTGGCCGTCCATCCAGGTGGAGTTGGGGTGCGCCACGGAAGTTCTTTACAGCCACATCTAGGGGCTTTCCAGCCTTGGCCAGGCACACCACTAGCGCGAGCGCGGCGGCTGAACAGGCGATTCTCATTGCTCACTACCTCCTTGGAGGGACATTGCTCGCCACCTTCAAGGTTTCGCTTTCTGCCCCAGACTCTAAGCCCCCGCGGTCCCGTAGGCGCGTCGGAAATGCCTGGTCGCCTCGAGGTAGGCCTGCATATTCTCCACGGAAATGAGGTGAGTGAGTTGTCCCGACGCGTTCACGAAGAAGCCCGGACACGTCCCCAGGATTCTGAACACGCGCTCCACCTCGGCCCACACGCCCTCGGGCGTCGTGGACTGCAGGACCTTGGTGTCCACACCGCCTATGATGACGTGGGTCCGCCCGTACTCACTCGCCAGCCACTCCAGGTCCACCAGCGGCTCCACGATGAACCCGTCGGCTCCTGCCTTTGCTAGGTCTGGAATCAGCGCCTGGAAGTTACCGTCCGAGCAAAAGAGGACCTTCTTGCCACGCTGCTTGGCCGGCTCCCACAGCTCCCGGTAGCGCGGCGTGATGTACTGCCGGTACCAGTCCGGGCGAAACACCAGGCCTCGGGTCATAGCGATGTCGTCATGGCTGATGAGGGCGGGTGGTCCCTCAACCCGTGCGGCCGCCGCCAGGTGTCGCCGTGACACCTCAAAGAACCCATCCAGCAGCTTAGCGTACCGGTCGGGATATAGAGCCGCCGCGGCCAGGAAATTCTCCCAGCCGAAGATCGCAATGCCCCAGTGGAACAGTGTCGTATAGTAGCTGGGCAGCGGCAAACATCGGTCGCCGAGCTGCCTGTGCGCCGCGTCCCATTGCTCCTGATAGAGGCCTAATAGCTCGTCCTCGCTGCGCGGGTCGTACTGCAGTGGGTCGAACTCGAACACCTCTTCAGGCGAGGCGAACTCACGCGGTGCCATGTGCGCTCCGTGCGCCTGGAAGTAGCTGGCAAACATGCCCCACTGGCTCAAACGCTGGCCCTCGTATCTCTCAGGGTGTTCCCAGTCCAGTGGATCACCTGTTGGTGCTCCTCCCCAGCTCACATCCAGATCGAACACTTCGTAGAGACGCACAAAGGCTGCCTCGGTCTCTTCCATGGGGTCCAGACCCGTCAGCGCCATCAAGGCCTGTCGCGAGATAGGGGAGGTCCACTCCACCTGGCCCACCAGGTCTGTGGCCTCCAATCGCAACCGCTTGACACCCCGACTGTAGCTCATGAAAAGGGCTTCGCGCGCCGCGAAGCTACTCCTTCCATCGTCGCCTTGAGATCAATCTTTTGCCGTCTAGCCCTCGCACCCGTGTTCTTGGTAGTACGCGATGACGTCCGCCAGGATGTCCCGCAGGCTGTGCTTGGGCTCAAAGCCCGTTGCCTCTCTCAGTCTGCTAATGTCGGGTATCCTGAATCGAATGTCTTGGATGCCCACGCCGTAGGCCTGCTCATAGGGGATATGCTCGATCCGCGAGGATGACCCCGTCATCTCGATCACAGTCTCGGCTAACTGCTCGATCGTCACCGATTCGGTTGAGCCGATGTTGAAAACGTGCCCCAGGCAGTGAGGTGTGTCAAGGAGCATCGTCACCGCTTGCGCCGTATCCTTGACATGGCAGAAGCAACGCACCTGGCTGCCATCGCCGAAGACGGTCAGAGGCTCGCCTGCCAGAGCTGCCTGTACAAACCGCGGCACCACCATGCCGTAGCGACCGGTCTGCCGCGGCCCCGTCGTGTTGAAAAACCTTGCCGACACCACCCTCAACCCGCGTTCCGCGGCGTAGGCCCGTGCCAGGTACTCATCCGCCAGTTTTGTCAGTCCATAAATCCACCGCATCTCCTGCACTGGGCCCAAGACGCTCGGCGTACTTTCCTGAAATCGCTGGGCTGCCTGGTTACCATAGGCCTCGGAGCTGGAGGCAATCAGCACTGGTGTGCCGCTGGTGGCCGCTGCCTCCAGCACATGGTGAGTGCCCAGCAGGTTGACGTTCGCGGTGTGTAACGGGCGCTGAACCACAAGCTTGACCCCCACCGCTGCCGCGAGGTGGAACACTCGGTCCGCTTGCTGAACCAGCGAGTTCACCAGCCCCTGGTCCAGTATCGTCCCCTCCACAAGCTGAACCTCCGGGTCCTCAGCCAGCTTCTCTAGGTTATCCCGCCGACCTGTGCTGAAGTCATCCAGCACCAGGACAAAGTCGCCCTTCTCACGCAGCAACTCACAAAGATGCGAGCCGATAAAACCTGCTCCTCCCGTCACCAAAGATACCATGCTGCTGTCTCCTTCCGATTCGCCGGAATCGTGTAGATACTTCACTGCACGGACAAGTGTCCAACTCGCACCAGGCCACGTCAAGAACGTAGCGCGTCCCAGGCTCTGCTACACTCACTTACTAAAGACGTTCAGACAGCAAAACGTCTAGACAGCAATCGCGCTGCCCTGCCCTGCGCCCCTACTCAACTACAAGGCTCTGCATCTGGCCTCGCCAAGGAAACAGCTCCGAGGTGGAGAACTCCACTTCATGCGTGGGCCGGGCAGCGCCAGCCCTCAGTGTCCGCACAGTATGGATCCATGCTCCCAGGAGGCGTTATCTATGGCTGACACCTATCGAGTCGCCTTTATCGGTCTGGTACATGACCATGCCTGGGGCGAGTTGCCCCACTGGCTAGAGTGCCCCAACTGCCAAGTTGTGGCCGCAGCCGACCCCAACAGTGAGCTTACCCAGCGCGCTCAGACCAAGGGCGTGCCATCGGTTTACTCAGACTGGCGGGAAATGGCCGAGGCCGAAGAGTTTGAAATCGCTGCGATCTTCGTGCCTAATAGCGATGCAGCCGAGGTCGTCGAAGCCCTGGCGCCACGGGGCGTGCACTTTGTCGTCGAGAAGCCCATGGCGGCTCGCCTGGCGCAGGCCGATCGCATGTTGGCCGCCGTGCGCGCCGCGAACGTTGAGCTTCTCATCAACTGGCCCATTGCCTGGAGACCAACGTTGTACGAGGCCCACAGGCGTCTGGTCGCGGGCGAAGTGGGCCACCCCTTCTACATGAACGTCTACATGGGCCACCAGGGGCCCAAGGAAATCGGCTGTAGTGAGTATTTTTATAGCTGGCTCTACGACGCTACCAAGAACGGCGCGGGCGCTCTTATGGACTACTGCTGCTATGGCGCCGCCCTCGCCAACTGGTGGTTCGGCCGACCGACGGCTGTCCAGGCCGTTGCCGGCCTCCTCACCAAGGACTACCTTACCGTCGAGGACAATGCCATCATCACGCTTCTCTACCCGAACCTCTTCGTCGAGACCCAGGGCTCCTGGAGTACAGTCCCTGGCCACCATGACATGGTCCTCAGGGGCGACGCGGGCACCCTGTATACCTCCGAGAGCTATCGCACTCTGCACATCGCTGTGGGCAACAAGCCCTTTGAGGAAGTCGCCGCGCCGCCTCTGCCAGAACACCAGTCTAATGCCGCTCACTATCTCACCTGGTGCCTGCGCGAGGGGCGCCCCGTCGAGGGATTCTGCAGCGCGCAGGTCGGCCGGGACGCCCAGGAGGTTCTGGAAGCCGGCCTCTTGTCCGCCTCACAGGGCCGGCGTCTCGAACTGCCCTTGAGCTGAACCCGACTTCCGTCAACACCCGATCCGTCGCTCTTCCAGCGTGTCTCCGGGAACGCCGGGCTGATGTAGATCGGTTATACTGTCGACCGTGGTCTTCTTCCGTGCCTCCACGGCGTTCGGTAGTTGGCCACATCGTTCTGCTGTCTTCGACTGGGTTCCGCGACCCTTCCCGGTGAGAGGTCCTAAGATATGTCCAACGACAACTCCCGTGACGAATGGCGCGATCTCTACGCGCCTCGCAAG
>JAKORR010000671.1 GCA_029777735.1 Armatimonadota bacterium
CACTGGACAGTACCAGCTCCGCCGCATTGCGTGCTCCCCAGAAGCGACGCTCTGCAATCTGTCGGTCCTCGGCGGTGTGTCGATCCTCGGCTACCTCGGGCCCCACCTTCAGCGTCGCCAAGACCGTATCCGCTGCCTTCTCAGCGGTTTCTCTCAGCGCCGCCCGCTGCTGGAGATACTGTTGGAACAGGATGAAGACGGCCGCTTCCTGGTCCCCCGCGGACTGGCCCGTAGCCCAAGCCTGCGTGACGGCGAGGACCTGCTGGCCGCTGGTCTTCCACTGCTCGCTCGCCCAAGTCGCGTAACTGGTCTGCAGCTTGCTCACATCAGCCAGAATTTCTATTATTGCTGGGGCGTGTTCGCGCGTGATCTGCAATACCTGAATGAGTCGGAAGCACCGCAACTCCTCAAGCGCTGCGCGACCCGTGTCGGCGGTAGTTGCTCTTTGGGACCAGGCCTGAACCGTCAAAACTGCCAAGAGGGAAACCACAATCACTTTAGAGCGCATAGCCAGTACACCTTCCTTCAACATCCAGGGTCAATGGTATCGACAAGAGGTTGCCCGGTCAATGCACCACGTCTTGCTCCAGTCTCTGGGCAGCCCAGGTACGGGGTCGTGAACCACGATGCCTGACAATTTCGCCGACAGACTCATGGCCACTATGGAGTGCAAAGGCAGTCGCGTCTGTCTGGGCCTGGACCCCCGCCCCGATGACCTGCCTAACACCCCTGATGGAGAGGTGCTCCCAAGCGAGGCGTTGATGGAAAGCGTGGTCCACTTCTGCGAACGGGTGCTTTTCGCTTGCCTGGACTACGTGGCCGCGGTCAAGCTGCAGTCAGCCTTCTTCGAACAACTGGGCATGACCGGCACCGCGGCGTTCCACCACCTGGCCGAAGCCGCCCAGGAGCATGGTCTGATCACCATCGCCGACGTGAAGCGCGGCGATATCGGATCCACTGCCGAGGCCTACGCCGAGGCTTACCTTGGGGGACGGAAGCCCTCGCCCTTCGACGCCGTGACGCTGACACCCTACTTTGGCGTCGACTCGATAGCGCCTTTCGCCGCCAGGGCTGCTGCCCTCGGCAAAGGCCTGTTTGTGGTGGTGCGGGCTTCGAATCCCTCGGCGGCGGAGCTGCAAGACCTGCGGCTCGACGACGGGCGAAGGGTACATGAGGCCGTGGCGGACCTGGTGGTCGGCTGGGGTCAGGATGAGACCCTGGTAGGAAAGTGTGGCTACTCTGCAGTGGGGGCCGTCGTGGGTGCTACCGCTCGCGATCGCATCGCGGACTTGCGGCAGCGACTGAGTGGTCGGCCGTTGCTGGTGCCGGGCTACGGGGCTCAGGGGGCTGGCCCCGACGACGTCGTTGCGGCTTTCGACCACCAGGGCTTGGGGGCTATCGTCAACTCGTCGCGGGGAATCCTTTATGCCTACAAAAGCCCCCCCTACGCCGCTCGCTACGGTGCCCGTGACTTCGCGGCAGCGGCAGCCGAAGCCGCGCGCAACACACGGGAGGCTATCAATGAGGCTCTCAGGCGCGCCGGTAACCTCGCCTGAGCAGCAAGCAGGGGCAGGTTCAGCTTTCAGATGCATGTCGGCCGACAGGTCCTTGGAGCCTGTTACCGGCCTTCACTGGGAGGAACGCTTCCATGTCTCTTGCCGGACGGAGCCTGATTAGCCTCTGGGACTTCACAAAAGCGGAGATTGAGACCCTTCTCAGCATTGCTGAACGCATGGCGGAGGCCATCGGTCTCGGCGGACGCGAGCGCCGCGGCAGCTTCGAGCCTATGGATCGCATACTCGCCACTCTCTTCTTTGAGCCCAGCACGCGTACTCGCCTATCCTTTGAGTCGGCGATGTTGCGCCTCGGTGGGCAAGTGCTGGGGTTCGCCGACGCACGGGCTTCATCCACGAGCAAAGGTGAATCTCTGGCCGACACGTGTCGCATAGTGGGTGGCTGCTGTGACATCATCGTGATTCGTCACTGGCTAATGGGCGCAGCGAAGGTTGCCGCCGACTTTAGTGGCGTGCCCGTGATCAACGCTGGCGACGGGCCCCACGAGCACCCTACGCAGACGCTCACGGACTTGTTCGCCATCAAGAGAGTGAAGGGCACGCTGTCGGGCCTGCGAGTGGGGCTTTGCGGCGACCTGAAGTATGGACGCACGGTACACTCTCTGGCCCCGGTGATGGCTCGCTTCGGTAGCGAGATCGTGTGCATCGCGCCGAAGGCCCTGCAGATACCCGAGGAGACCTTGGCCGAGGTGGAAAACCTCAGCGGCAAGCGCCCGGAGGCTACCGAAGATTTGGCCGAAGCTCTGAACGACCTCGACGTGCTGTATATGACACGGATACAGCAGGAACGTTTTGCCGACCGGAGAGAATACGAGCGCTGGCGAGGAATCTACGTGCTCACGCCCGAGCTGATGGCGCGGGCTCCCGAGGACCTCATCGTGCTGCACCCACTACCGCGGGTGGACGAGATTGAGCCGGCGGTCGATCGCGACCCAAGAGCTCGGTACTTCGAGCAGGCCCACGGGGGCGTCCCGCTGCGAATGGCTCTACTGGCGTCACTGCTGGGTCTGCAGCCTGCCCCTGGGCCTCAGCGGCGCTATGGCTTGGATGTGCAGCCACAACCCTCGGCTGTCCCAGAGACGGCCGAGGAGGTGAGGAGCCGAGGAAGGCAGGTGGTAGAAAATGCACCGCCTTGCCGCCGGGAAGGCTGCGTGACAGAGGTTTGGGATAGCCTGCCCTCGCAGGCCTATGTCCTGCCGGACGGCCGGCAGGTCTGCGCCTACTGCGAGCGCGCACTGGCCGAGGCCTGATGATGGGCCACGCCTTCAGGCCCATGCGACCGTCGACGGTCGTCCCGCGACGTTCCTACTTGCGTATTGTGAGCCACTGGCCAGCATACTGCTCTCTCTCAAACTGGATGTCCGCGATCCCGGCGGCCTTGGCCTTCTCCACGATGTCCTCGGCAATTGGACGCCACCCACCGCCGCCGCCGCTGCGGTGTTGCTTGGCTGCCTGCTTAGCTAACGGGTCGCGTACCGCCGGGTCAAGAATGCGAGAGAACCCGCCTCCGATGTAGGCGACGCCGCCAGGCTTGAGGATGCGGTAGCATTCCAGCACGCCCCTTAGCTGATCCGGCCAGAAAAAGATGGACCCGCGGCTTACCACCAGGTTGGCGAAGTTATCGCGAAAGGGCATATCCTGGGCGTCGCCCTCAATCGCTCGGACGCGCCCAGTAAGTCCTGCTTCGTCGACAAGAAGGTTGCACAGACGTACCGGAGTCGGGTCGATATCGAGCATGTAGATGGTGAGATTGGTGATCCGCGCCAGGGCCATGGAAAGAGAACCACAGCCGCCCCCCACGTCTACGCAGAGGCCGTCCTTGATGTCGAAATCCTGGACGATCTGCTGGGCTAGAGCCGGATACACTGGGGCGAAGGAACCGGTCGCGATATTGTAGAAGGGATATTTGGCGATCAGCTCCTCCTTGTATCCATCGGCCCAGGCATAGTTTAGAGCTACGCTAAGAGTTACGCAGAGAAACAGTGCAACCACTGCAGGACGGGATGCCATGGTCTTTCCTCCAATGAAGGCGCTTTAGAGCGATTCAAGAGTTGGCAGCCGCGATCTGTGCTTCGTACTAGTATAGACGATGCGTACTTCGCGCCGCCTGGTTGCCTCCGTGATATACTAAA
>JAKORR010000672.1 GCA_029777735.1 Armatimonadota bacterium
CGCTGTGCGGACTCCCGCGCCACCCTAGCGCGCCCAAATCCTGGATGATTGGACCATCTAGCCGAGAAGGCGGCCGCTTCAGGCCGCGGATAACGCTCTCCAACTGCCGAGACGTAATGAGCGCCACGTTGGTTGGCGCATTTAGCGATGCGCCGTGGCACACATGGCTCCGGACCGCGGCCGGCGGCTCTACGGCCTACGGGGTAAGTTTGTTCCCGCACTCGCCGCAGAACTTGGCGCCTGGCGGGACGTTGGCTCCGCAAGAAGTGCAGAAAGCTTCCTGGGCCAGTTTCCTGCCGCACTGGGGGCAGAACTTGGGTTTACCCTCAAGAGGAGTCCCGCAGTCCGGGCAGGCGGCCTGTATGCCTTCCCTCCAGCTTTTTTCCTTGAGGTGCTCCCGGTCTTCTTCCGCCATCTTCGAGTGAGCCCAGATCTCCTCCACCGTGCGGCTCGCCTGAGCCGCAGCCATCTCTACTCCGATATCGGGCGCACAGTTCTTACAGAGGCCCTTTGTTTTGTTCCAGCACTTATCGCGGCATACCCACGACTGGCACCTGGGACACTGGATGAAGTCTGGTTTGAGCTCTTCCATTGCTTCTACGAAAGCCGTATCGTGGGCCTTTTCCCAGGTAGCAGAGCGTGCCCGCTCTGCAAGGCCTGCCGTCCGGGCCAGGACACCGCCGAGGATGCTCCCTGCCGCGTCCAGCGCTCCCGACACCGAACCCAAAGCGAAAGGTTTGAAGCGAGTGCGGTAACCCGTACCGCACCGGTCGCACTGGAACTCGAACTGGAACCCCTTACCTGTGCTCAAGTCGCTGTAATTTCGCGTAAAGCTTATCTTCTGCGCCATGTCTTCGCCCTCTTTCAGCCGTCTACGAACTGCCTTTACCACCTGGTTCGACTGGCGTGGACCGGCATCAACAGGTCTGTGTGGACCACGCCAGTTACGTTTTCTGCCTGAACCCAAGTATTCAAGTGTACTCGGGTCGCAAAAGGCATCGCCGATTTCAGCGTTCTACCCGTATCGCCTTGACTAGTTGACCTCGCATATACACGTTTGGTGCATCGCTCAGGAACCCTGTCACTGTCACCTGAACGCTGCCGGAGGAGGCCGCCGGGGCAGCCTCCTCAAGGCAGTTCCTGGCCTGCGCCGTTTGCGCAAGGAGGACGTAGACTTTGCCATCGTCGCAGGCCAGTTCAAAGTGTCGTCCGCCGATCTCGCTCACGCTCAGAGTGCCTGTCAATGTCACCATGCCGGACACCAGTCCCTTCAGCTCCAGCATTCTAAGGACCACCGCAGCCGCCTGTGCCCTGGTTGCGTTGCCGTGCGGCTGGAACTCATTGTCGCCCATTCCCTGCATGAGACCCCAGTACCACGCAGCGGCCACTCCGTCGCTTGCCCAGGGCGCTATGTCGGAGGCGTCGCTGAACGGTAGCGACTGCTTGGCGTCGGCGGGTACCGTGTATCCGGCGCCCAGGGCCCTGCCGAGCATGACGGCCATCTCTTGCCTGGTCACGGGGTCGTTCGGCCTGAAGAGCCCGGCATCTCCCTTGATGAGACCCGTAGCCGAAGCCATCTCTACCACCGAGTAGTACCAGGAGTCTGGAGAGACATCGGTGAACGACGGGGTAGAGGGCGCCGAACCGGGCATGACCGTGTTCGGGTCAAGAGCCAATGTGCCTATCAGCAGTTTGGCAAGCTCCGCCCTCGTGATGAGGCGGTCGGGCTGGAACTCCGTGCTGCTCACACCGCTTACGATGTAACGGCTGGCCAGGACCTCGATCTCGTTCCGCGCCCAGTGATTCGCTATGTCGCCGAATGTGACATTGCGGCCGAGCACCACGCACCTGCTGAACCCGCTCAGCATTACAGTCACGGTATGGTTAGCCGTGTCAACGACTCCGCCTACGTAGGTAAAGGTTCCGGGGTCTGACGGACTCTGCCTGTAGACTCCGAGCTTTCTGGGATCCATACCCTTCAGGCACAGATTGCAGTACATGAAGCGGACCGTCACGGGTTTGGCCGGTCCCTGGCCCTGCACCAGGATCTCGTAGGTCGGACTTGCCACTACCGATAGAGTGGGGTCGGTGGGTGAGGCTTCGGCCTTGAGCCGTCTTATGATCAGCTTGGTGCCGGCAGGGAAGGCGCCTGCGGGGATCTCCAGGACCAAGATCCCGCCCATAACGCTGAGCGTCGTCTGTCCGGGTCCTAGCACGTACGTCTCTTCTGCCAGTACCTCGTCTGCCGGTGCCTCCTTAGGCGGCTTTGGCCCTGAAGGCTCTCCGCCGTCACCGGGGTCGTACCCCGAAGGCCGTTCTTTGACCGTCACGGTGCAGGTGTCTTGATAGCCTCCGTCATCTGTCGTGACTGTGATTATGGCCGTACCCGCCGAGATGCCCCTTACCGTCCCATTCTGAGTCACCGTTGCAACCGCGGTGTTGCTGGAACTCCACGAGACCCCCTGATTAGTGGCATTCTCAGGGATGATTGTGACCGCGAGGGTAGTTGACTCTCCCACTTCCAGTGTCACGGACTTCCGGCTGAGACTGACGCCGGTAACCGGGATCACCAGAACGGCCGTGCGGTCGCCCA
>JAKORR010000673.1 GCA_029777735.1 Armatimonadota bacterium
AACATCCGAACAACCCCTTCTCGACCGGGAATGTTCGATTCCCGCAGGATGAATCTTTGGCCGCCAGGAGGCAGTGGTGAGGGCCCAGGGCAGGAATAATCATAGAGCAGCCGACGCCCCGATAGGCTCCGAGGGAGAATCTTGGTCCGGTTCCACGAGAAACCTGCCACCTTATACGCGCTCGTTCCTGCGCGGCAGCAACGGCTACCAGCCGCCTCGGCCCTTTGGCCAAGTCTATCCTGCGGGAACTGTATACTCCCTTCTCGACCCAGCCGATGAACGCCCAGAGCTCCCTCTCCTCCAGGACGCCGCGCGCACGGTGCGAATCTGATGCCGTCCAAAATGCCTCGCGATAATCAGGGTGTGATGCTTCAGTGAAAGACGCACTGGGTCTGGTGGTTCTACTCCTGCCCATGGCCGTGGCGACAGCGGCCGAGGGCCAACTGGTGGGCGTGAAGCTCGTGAAGCAGACCGACGGCGTGGCGGCTGCACGCCCCAAGGTAACTCTCCCCGAGGGCTGCGCGCTGCATCGCGAGACTGACCCAAGCTACGGCGAAAAGTACTACGGCGAAAACGCGCGCGAGTTCTTCTTCCATGCACGCCTGGTCGGGGATGTGGACAACCCCAGGCGCGTCAAGGTCCAATGGCCGGGAGTCGCTATCGCCCGCCTCATTGTTGGCGACGACAATATCCCCTTCCAGGCGACCGCGGACGGCGTCGAGTTCGACCTGCCCCGCAGCGGCGGTAATACCACACAGGTTGCCACGGTTATCTCGGACCCGCCCGGCATGCAGATGATCCTTATGCACCACCTGGAGGCCCGCCGAGCCGGACCCTACGCCACAGGCCCGTGGCCCGAGGCACAGATCCGAGCGCATTTCAACTTCCTTCTCGCGAGCCGTGAGGCGCTGAGCCTGATGGGCCTGCTAGCCGCCGACAGGGGCTTTGAGCAGAAGTTCGGCCTCTATGGCTTCGAGTCCAACTTCCCACGGGGGCACGTGGACCACCCTCCTCATTTCCACATCATCTTCATCCCGGAAAAGTGGGAGGACGTACAGGTCACGCACTTCCGGCTGGACGAGCGCGGCCACATCGTGGTGAACGACTGGCAAGGGCACGGCCAGCACCGGCAGTTCAAGCCTGGCGAGGTCTGCGAGCACAAGCTAGACGACGGCCGCGCGGTACTACAGATGACCGTCACCGATGCGGGCGGGTTGTTGCTCACTCGCCCGGGCTTGGCCGCGCAGTACACGCTGGTGCCGGACGCACGCTCGGGTCTGGGATCAACGGCTGTAGATGTCCTGAGAGACGGCCGACCCTTCCTACGCGTGTCTGCAGTTGACAACGCCGCGCTAGGGAAGATGAGGATCGTGGTGGCGCCGCTGGCTGAGGACGCGCCCGCCGAGCGCGTGGAAGAGCTGACCTACGACCCGGATACCGGCAAGCTGGTGCAGGGCAAGTAGGCCGTTCCTCCCGTAGTCCAAAGCCTGGACGGCCGCGCCAAGCCCCACTACCGGCTATCTACCTGGCGGCAACGGTCGAGCAGGTCCCTCGCCGGAGCGTAGTAGCCGCCCTGCAGTATGCGCTTGCACTCGGCGATTGCCTTCTGCTTCTCGCCTCGGTCGTAGTAGCAGCCCGCCTTGACAAAGCGCGCCTCGGGGCTGTTGGGGTCCAGCTTGAGCGCCCGGTCGGCGGCGTCCAAGGCCGCGCTCAAGTCGCCCTTCACGGCATAGGCCGCAGCTAGATTCGTCCAGGCTTCCGCCAAGGAGGGCACAAGCTCAGTCGCCCGGCGCAGGCTCTCGATGGCTTCTCTCACCTCACCCCGTTTCATCAGACAGCTCCCCAGCACCACCAGCGCCTCGGCATTGTCGGGGTCCACGACCAGAACCTGCTTTGCCAGCGTGTGGGCCTTCTCGAATTCCCCAGTATTCACATACGCGCTGCCCAGCAGCACCCGCGCCTTTGTATAGAAGAACCCCTGGTCGATGAGCCCCTGGCACAGGGTCTCGACCTGGTCGAACCGCCCGTGATCGAAGTAGACCTGCGCCAGGGCAAGCCGCAGGGCCTCGTCGCCTTCCCTGCCGATGCCCTCAGCGTAGGCCCGAGCGGCGTCCTCGTCGTGGCCCAGCTTGCGGTATACGTCCCCCAGTCGCAGAAAGGCCTCGGTACCGCGTGGATCCACCCGGATCGCCCGCTTGTAGTAGCTGATAGCCTGCTCCAGTTTTCCCTGCTGGGCGAGGACGTCCCCCATCCCCACCAGAGCCTCCCATCGATGCCGATCAACCTTCAGCACTCGCTCCAGCAGTGGCCGTGCCTCCTGGGGCTTACCCCGGGCCAGTAGGCAGATCGCCAGTCCCAAGGCGTTTTCGGGCCGATCAGGCCCGAGTTCGAAGGCCCGCCGGAACTCAGTTTCGGCCTCGGCGCAACGCCCCTTCTGCTGTAGGGCGACAGCGTCGTCGAGGTGCGCCTTGGCTTCGTCTACCCTCCACGTGCCATAGAAGTCGAAGTTGACGAAGGCGGCCAAAAGCAAACACGTCCAGGCCATCACGGCCACGACCATCCGGCGCCTCTCCCTGAGCGCGTCAGCAAACTGCTGGGCCGCCCAGGCGCCCAGCACAAGCAGCGCCGGAATGCAGGGCATACGGAAGCGACTGCAGATGAAAAAGGCCACTACCGAGGCCGAATAGGCCAGGACGAAAAGAACAATGGGCATGAGCCGGATTTCACGTCGCACAATCGCCAGACCCAGCCCCACTAGCGCCACTGGCCCCAGAATTCCAAAGGGAAAGGCCAGCCAGCGCGTTTTCCACACGAGCACCCCGAGCAGACGCGAGTCCCGTGCGGCCATGTAGACCTGCTGGTTGTTCGACAGTTCGAAGGCGTTCCAGAAGAGCACAGCGCGCCGCGCGAGCGATTGTAGCCACCGGGACGGAGCACCGCGGATAAAGGCCATCGCCTTCCTGGTCCACAAGGCGGAGATCTCCGAAGGGCGCAGCTTGCGGCCTGCCTCTCGTTCCGCGATCGTGATGGTATCTCGGTAGCCGCCCCACCACGTGGGCCGTGTCCCCGGCACCACTGCCGTCACGCCGTCCGATGCCGGGTTGTTTCCGATGTAGAAGTTGACACCGCCCTGAGACGAGATGAGCACGAAATCCTTGCCCACAACGTAGTTGCGCACCGTTACGGGCAGGATACACAGCGCCGCGGCGAGGGTCACCAAAGCCCCAGCTCTTGCGCCTCTCGCCAGGCCTAACTGGAAGGGAAGATACAGGAGAAGCAAGGGCAGGAAGGCCAGGATGTTGGGCCGTGTGATTGCGAACAGGCCCAGGCTGAGGCCGGTCAGGACCCAGGGGAGAGTGCAGGCCGTCTGGGATTCGGCCAGAGCCCCATCGGCAGCCGAGGAGGCATCTGATCCCTGTGAAGTAGACGGTCCACAGTGCTCACGGTCCAGTCCGGAGGCGAGCGCCAACAGCATCGCCGTCGCAAAGAACATTTCCAGCACCGGCAGCAGAAGCTCACCCTCAAAGTAAATCATTGGCCCGTAGAGCGCTGCTGCCACCCCCGCCACCAACCCCACGGCAACGCCGCCCACACGCCGTCCCAGCAGGTAGATCAGCACGCAGGTCGTAGCGCCGAGGGTAAACTGTATCAGCCGCGCGGCAAGAAAGCTGTGACCGAAGATCGAGTAAATGACGCCGAGGAAGTACGGATACAACGGGGCACGGAAGAACACCTCGCTACCCAGCCAGTCACCGGCCGCAATGCGCCGAGCCCACTGGTCATGATAGGCGGCGTCCATGATAGGCGAGTCAAAGGTGGGACTGTGCTGCATCTCAGACAGGTAGACAAGACGCACGGTTAGGGCAAGCACGAACACACCCACCGGCGCCGGAAGGGTACGAGTTTTGAGGCCTCCGAGACACTGCATGTCGTGATTCTGCCACAAAGGTGAGGATTCGGTCTTTCAACCTGTGGACTGCAGGAGGAATGATACTCTGCTTCAGTGCAAGTCTCAAGCTTGCCGGGACGGCAGGATTTTTCGTCTGCTTGCTGAAGATTTGGACACCCTTCGGGGCGACAGTATTCCTCCTACCTTGGGATGTTGTCGGAGGGAGTCTATCCGTGTTACGACCGCGAGGACGGCACCAAACCTGGCTCGGGATAACTGTTGTGGGAATCACACCAGTGGTTCTTTTACTCGGCCTTGCGCTGCGCTCCAGCACGAGTAAGGCCGACGGTCCCGGAAACCTATGCCTGAATGCTGGCGCCGCGGGGAACCCTTACGGCCGCTGGGAGAAGGGGCCGCCTTCGGACCCTGGCTGGTTCCCCATCGCCGTTTGGCTGCAGGCTCCCAAGAATGCGGTGAGGTACAAGGAAGCGGGGTTCAACCTATACGTCGGCTTGTGGAAGGGCCCCACGGAGGAGCAGCTAAGCGCTCTGCGCGAAGTCGGGATGCCGGTCATCTGCGAGCAGAACGACGTGGGCTTGGCGCACAGGGACGACGACCTCATCGTGGGCTGGATGCACGGCGACGAGCCAGACAATGCACAATCCCTCGGGCCAGGCCAGGGCTATGGTCCACCCATACCGCCGGAGCGCATCATTGCCAACTACCAGTCCATGAAGGAGCGCGACCCCTCACGGCCCATGCTTTTGAATCTTGGGCAGGGCGTGGCCTGGGACGGCTGGTACGGACGCGGCGTGCGCACCAACCACCCTGAGGACTACCCCGAGTACATCAAGGGCTGCGATCTGGTCAGCTTCGACATCTACCCCGTCGTACATAGTCGCCCGGAGGTGGCAGGCAAGCTGTGGTTTGTGCCCAGAGGCATTGACCGGCTGCGTGAGTGGTCGCAGGACGCCAAAATTGTGTGGAACTGCATCGAGTGCACCCGCATAAGCAACACCAAGGTGAAGCCAACGCCACACCAGGTGCGGGCCGAGGTGTGGATGTCGCTAATCCACGGTTCCATGGGGCTCATCTACTTCGCCCACCAGTTCCAGCCTCAGTTCCTAGAGGCTGGGCTTTTAGCCGACCCAGAGATGCTAGAGGGTGTGACGCGCCTGAATACGCAGATCCGCGAGTTGGCGCCCGTACTCAACAGTCCATCACTGGCCAACATTGCCACTGCATCGTCGCAGTCAGCCGACGTTCCCATCGACATCATGGTCAAGCGGCATGAGGGTAGCCTCTACGTGTTCACAGTGGCGATGCGGGACGGCCAGACCAGAGGAGCCTTTCAGGTGGCAGACCTACCGGCTCAGGCTGCCGTCGAGGTGATAGGTGAGGACAGACGGCTCAGGGCG
>JAKORR010000674.1 GCA_029777735.1 Armatimonadota bacterium
AAGCGCCGTTATCCCAGTGCCAGTACCCCCTCCGGTAACCGATACGATAATATCGGGGTGAGTCTTCATAAACTCCTCGGCCCAGCGCTGACCAAGGGCGACCATGGTATCCGATCCCATGATGGTGATGCGACCACCCGTTGGCCTGGAGCAACCAGAAACCAAGGATAGAGCCGCGAAGGCAAAGAAGAGGCCTATCGCGACGAGATGTCTAGTCATTGGCAACCTCCGGGCGGCATTCTACCACGCCGCAGGCGACAGCCGCAAACCGGTCCCGGAGTGCGGGAAAGAGCTCGTTGCCCTCTCAGCAAACTCACTCTGCGCGGCCTTGAAGGCCTCAGCACTACTCACTCCAAGATCCAAAGGGGAACCCCGCCAAGGAGGTCCAGCTTCTGGGAGGCTGGGATGAAGGACGGCTTTGGGCCTACGACTGAGAAAAGGGCTGTGAGTATATCGGCCAGGCGGTATAAGTACCGCGAGATCGTGGTGCCTGTGGGTACCTACGCGGCCTGGAAGGACGGTTATCTCGACGAGCCGCCTCGACCCGAGCAGTGAAGGGCCTGACGTAAAAATCGGAAGGTTCGGGCAGGCGTACGGGTTGTTGTCAGCGCCCGCACATGCTATTTTACGAGCATCTGTGTGTAGGAACGCCCGATGTAGTGTTAGTTTGTGGCACGTCGTTTGCCTGCCGTGGGGAGTGGGACACTGTGACGGAACGCCCGGAGTCAAGAGAGAAGCTTAGCAAGGAGCGCAGCAAGCACATGGCCATGACCAGTCGCGAACGCGTCGCGAACACCCTTAGCCTCAAGCCCGTTGACCAAACGCCAATAGCCGTGAGCCCGTGGGGCGCCACCGTCCAGCGCTGGCGCGACGAGGGTCACCTTGGACCCGACGAGGACGTTGCAGAACACTTCGGGCAGGACCTGCGCAGCGGCGGGTGGCTCAACTCTACGGTCAAGCTTGACTTTGAAAGTGTGGTCCTTGAAGAGACAGAGGAGACGATTCTGTGCCTCGACGGCAACGGTGCCAAGCTACGGCGCCATAAGCTTCACGACAGCACGCCCGAGCACGTGGGCTTCACGGTGAAGGACCGTGCCACCTGGGAGGAGCACGCCAAGCCTTTCCTGGTCGACTTGGACCGGCGACGTATACCCTTCGAGGGTTATCGCCAGGCCAAGGCTTTCGCCGAGGAGCGAGAGCGCTTCTATTGCTGGGGCGGCGTGGGCCCCTTCGAGCAGATACACCCCGTCTGCGGCCACGAGTATATGCTGATGGGCATGGCGCTCGACCCGGACTGGGTGCGAGATATGGTCGATACCTATGTAAACCTGACGATAATACATCTGGAGGTCCTGTTTGCCGAGGAGGGCAAGCCCGACGGGTTCTTCGTCTACGAGGACATGGGCTTCAAGCAGAAGCCCTTCATGTCGCCGGCGATGTATAGCGAGATAGTGATGCCCGGACACAAACGCCTCTTCGATTTCGCACATTCACTGGGCTGCAAGGTTATCGTCCACTCCTGCGGATACGTGGAGCCGCTTGTGCCGGGCCTGATCGAGGCGGGGATGGATTGCCTGCAGGCAATGGAAGTAAAGGCGGGCATGGACCTGCCGACACTGTTCCGCCGGTTTGGCGACCGGATAGCCTTCTATGGCGGCGTGGATGTGCGTACTCTGATCAGCAACGATCGCGCGCTGATAGACGCCGAGATGGACCGCAAGATTCTCCCTGTGGTCACCCAGGGGGGAGGCTATATCTTGCACTCGGATCACTCAGAACCGCCCGAAGTAGACTACGAGACTATGGTGTACTTCGTGCAGCGCGGCCGAACACTGGGCAGGACCTAGCACGGTGGCGCCGGTGCAATCGGGTACGTCCAAGGGGTTTGGGCGGAGGGCCTTGGATACCACGGGTGGCCGACAGTTGCGCATCCTGCACAGGACAGGAGCCGACAGCCAGATGGAGCGAGTTCTCACAGGAGGTTTGCTGCTGGGTATTGTGCTGGCCCTCTGGGCGAGGGTTGCTCCGGCCCAGGACGTGACGATCATCCCCGACGGACAGGGCTTCAGGGTCAAGACACCAGTGTATGAGGCAGCCGTGGACGCCGACGGTTGCTTTCCCAGCCTGCAAGTCAACGGCGTTGAGTTCCTCAAGTCCGCCCAACACTTCCCACGCGGAGCATACTTTTACCAGGATGGTCTTCTACGTCTGCAGAAGGTAGAGCAAGAAGCGCCCGACACCCTTACGGCCATGAGCGACTTGGCGTCAGCCAAGTATCAGTTTTCCGCCGAAAGCATGAAGTGGACCCTAAGCAACCTCACCCCTAAGGCCATGCTCCTCGTCATCGTCTTCGACCCAGCGGTGAGTGCGATGCGGGACGAGTGGGGACAATTCGAGAAGACCCCAGTAGATATGCCTATACGTAAGTCCACATGGTTCCGCGAGGGAGCCAAGGTCCATATCGAGGGCAGTACGCGCCTGTGGGGGCCCTGGGCCAAGAACCACCAGGTGTGGGAGAGTAGGCTGGGCCCAAAGGAGACACGGGAGGTCATCTTCCAGATGGGAAAGGCAACCGATGAAGAGACCTCGCAGGCCCGGGAGGCAATGGCTAGGGTCATCGTGCCGCCGGCGGACCCTGTGGGGCCAATGTGGGACCTTGAGGCCCTGTCCCGGTCCCCCGCCGTCTACCCGGCTGAGGGCTTCGAAGCTAAGGGGGTAAAGGCAATCTTTTACGAGGGGCTACCCTTCCGCGGCAAACCTACGCGTGTGTTCGCCTGGCTGGGGGTGCCCAAGGTCGAACCGGGGGAGAAAGTACCCGGCATGGTCTTGGTGCATGGGGGAGGCGGAACTGCCTTTGCAGAATGGGTGCGGCTATGGACAGGCCGGGGCTACGCGGCAATCGCCATGGACACTTGCGGGTGTGTCCCCAAGGGGAGCTACGGTGCCTGGGAGCGTCACCCGCAAGGAGGCCCACCTGGCTGGGGTGGCTTCAGTCAAATCGACTGGCCGAGGGAGGACCAATGGACCTACCACGCTGTAGCTGACGTCCTTCTCGCCCATTCCCTGCTGCGCTCACTGCCAGAGGTGGACCCGGAACG
>JAKORR010000675.1 GCA_029777735.1 Armatimonadota bacterium
GAACGAGTATACAACCTCCATCCTCCGGGAAGATGAGATGTAGCACATTGCGATTTGCGAGATGGAAGGCGACGCGCGACTCGGCTCCCTTGTAGTCAGTGAGGACATTTTCCAGGGAAATGGGCACGCTATCCTCTGGAATTCTATAGCCGATATACGCTACGTCTCCGACATGGAGGCGAGTGGGGGCACGCGAACCAGCATACCTCAAAGCAGCGTCCAGCGTACGCAGGGCACCAATTATTGTCGATTTTCCCGAATTGTTGGGCCCAACAAGAATATTCATATCGGTCAAAGCGATAGAATACCGCTTTAGGGCTTTGAAATTCTCAAACTCAATTCGCTTTATTCTGACGGGCCGCTTTTCCACACTTGCTCGCACGATAGCTCCTACCAAACCTTCCTGCGTTCCAGCGTGGCTGGCTCAATCACAGAGTGAGATCACGCTAGACAATCGCGCCGGTCAAGCTCAAGGGCTCCTGGCCTACAGCCGGCAGCTCAACGGAACCCGCACGTAGGTGACGGCGCGCACTTTCTAAAGCGCCACGCACTCTCGCCGTATTGCCCACTACGGCGCGCCCAACCCGCCGCGCTCGGGAAGGCGCCCCACACGCCCCCCTTGCTCCCCACAACCTCTCGTCTAGTATCCTCCCAACTATCATAACCAGACCTAGGGAGGACGCCGTGGACGATATGACTCGCCGGACCCTGGTTACGCTGGCCGCCGGGGCGCTGGCCTCGCCGGCCCTGGCTCAGGAGGGGAACATGGTTCGGCCCAGCCGCGTGCGGCACTACGTGATCGCCGCCAAGGACCTGGACGCGACCTGCGCCCAGCTCTACGCCCTGCTCGATGTTGAGCCGACACCCAAGCGCGAGGGCCCCGAGCCGACCCTGGCCTTCGGGTTCCGCACCCGCATGATCCGGGTGGGGACCACCCTGATCGAGGTGGTCTCGCCGATCCGCGAGCCGCACCAGCTGCACAGCTTCTTCGCTGAGCGCGGCGGCGACGGCGGCTTCATGGTGGTGATGCAGACCTATGACGACACCGCCCTGTTGGCGCGGGCCGCCGCCAACGGCCACAAGCTGGCCTTCGAGATCCCGGACTTCCGGGGCCAGCACCTGATGCAGTTCGACTACAAGACTTTCGGCTCACGGTTCGAGTTCTA
>JAKORR010000676.1 GCA_029777735.1 Armatimonadota bacterium
CCATGATTGCCTGTCCACTGGCGGGAAGCCCGCCCGCTTCTTGCCCAATCTCGGATGGGAGTTCAATTATCGCCCGCAAAGGATTCGCTATAGGCCATACTCTCAGTCAGAACCGGACAACCTCGCCTCTCCTCTAGCCGATAGCTTAGAGGTCAAGCAAGACAAGAAGTCGCTCCTCCACCTGGGCTACTATCTCAGCAGAGACCACACCCAGACGACGTAGCAACCGCTCCTTAGCGATCGAGCGAATATGGTCACACAAGATCACAGAAGACTGTGTCAAGCCGCCTTCCGGTGGATTGACGCGTACATGCAAAGGAATACCCCAATTTCGGCTAGTAATCGGCACAACAATCACCATACCGGCAGGCCCGTGGTTATAGGTATCCACCGATATGACCAGAGCTGGACGCTGCCCGGCTTGTTCAGGCCCCCGGGTGGGATCCAAAGTCGCCAGCCAGACCTCACCCCGGCACGGCAGAGAAGCGCTCATAGTTGCTCCCTTCCGTCAAGTAGCGTTGCTTCCCAGGCCTGGCGCTCCTGCTGTTCCGCCTCCCAGGCTGTGGGGTCACTGCGCAACTGGGCGTAAGCCTCGTTGCTTTGCTGCAGAAGCCGGTGCTGCCAGAGCAACTCCACCGCCTCGGCCACCACCTCACTCATGGGCAGTCTCATCTCCTCAGAAAGCAAGCGCAGAGTCTGGTGTGTCTCCTCTCCTATACGTATCATCTTCGTAGACATCGTTGTAACCTCTTTGGCCTACTAGTTTGTATACATATAAGTATACCACCCTTCCCCTGTTATAACTACTCACCTTTTGTGGCGCTCTCCATAGCGCTCCTTGGTGGCATGGGCGCACACATCGACCCTTCTCGTTATAACTGCTCACCTTGGCTGGGGGGAGGGAGGGACAGGGGTGGAGCGTCCGGGGTGAGAGGGAGGCAGCACAGAGGGAAAGGCGTTTTCGCTTTTCGTAACTACTCACCAGGCTGTCGCGATTGGGCTACAATGCAGGCCCAAAGGGCCACATCAGTGAAGCGCAATGCAGGGTGAATAGGCTGTCGCGATTGGGCTTTGGGCTCTTGGCGGGAGGAAGGGAGGAGTTCGAGCAGTCCCTGGGCGGCCCCGTGAGGAGGCGCTCAATCTGCGCCTCCACCTCGGCCACCCGCGCCTCAAGCTGCTCGATCCGCGCCTGCCGCAGCTCAAGCATCTCCTGGATCTCCTCCTGGCGCAGGATGATCTCGATCAGTTCGTCCTTTGACAGTTGCTCAAGCCGTTCGTGTGTCATGGAGGCGACCCCTACTGTAATGGTGAGTGCCTTTGGGTTGCCCGCCAATGTAGGCCTTGCTCGGAGCGGAAGGGTTCCTCCGTAGTCTTGACACTTTTGGGGAAGGGACTATAATTTATGGCCAACCTTGCTCCAGCACAAGCACCGCTTCAGCAGCAGGGCGGGCAATGTGAGTAGTAGCGGCGGCCAAAGATTCATCCTACGGGAACTTTACACTCCCTGGCTGTGTGTCGGCCTGGACGGCATTGAGTTGTGATAGCATGTTCCGTGAAGTTTACGGGCAGAGGGAGGCACTACACCCGCGTTTAGTTTGGTGTTGGGTCCGCTTCTCTCAGTGAGCAGGAGGCTCTCAGGGTCCAGGAGGGAAAAGGCATGCACCGCTTCTGCCTTGGGCTTTGGATTGGTGTAGCGCTTGCTGGCACATCCTTCAATATTCTATCGCCCCCCACAGCCTTCGCAGCGGACTCCTACGGCAACTATCTCGTGCTCCTGGATACCTCTGGTAGCATGCAGGCCTGCTACGCCAAGCAGAGCGACACCCCAGCTCCGGTCTCTGAGTTCCTTCAGGCTTTCTCCCGCGAGATACTGGCGCCTGGCGACAATCTCATCCTCATCCCCTTCGACAACAAAATACACGACGATCCGGTGAATGCTGTTGTCCTGCGGAACGCTCAGCCCCAGCAAGTCCAGCACGAACTAGCGCGCCTCAGACTCGAGGTTCGCGAGGGTAGGGGCACGGTCCGCACTACAGCTATCGGTCGTGGGCTGATCAGACTCGAGAAGTTCTTGGAGCAATACCCTGCCTATCGTGAACGCAAGTCCGTAGTGCTGGTAGTCACGGACGAGGACGATGACGCGGAGCCGACGCCTGACATGATGGAGGACAAACGCTTCTACGACGAGGCGGTCGCAAGCAAAGCTCTTACCTCGATCTGGCGATGGGAAAGCGGGCCGCTCGTCGTGCAGGTTTATGCCTATCGGCCGAAGGGGCTTGGTTCCAGTAAAGCTCCTCTACCACACTTGGCTGATAGGCCGATATCCGACCTGAAGCGTCTGATCGCCCGCACCTTTGGCAGATCGCCTACCTACACGGCCGCCCTGAACGACCTCTACGCCCACACCCTATCGCTCTCGCTCGAAAGTCCTCGCGTTGCCGGACGTCTGGCTGAGCTATCCGTCCCTGTAACTGTGACGTCGAACTTTGAGCGCCTCTGGGTCCAAGGCCCGCTGCGGTTGCGCGTGCAGATAGAGCGACAGCAGGGGCAGAATCGAGTGGTCGTACCAATCAGCCACGTATCCGGCAGCCCCGTTGAGCTCAGTCTGTCGCCGACACGCGAAGGAGCCAGCTCAACTACCGCCCAACTGACGGTGAGCCTCTCACAGCCCCTTCCCTTCTGGGCCCTTCGTTCTTTC
>JAKORR010000677.1 GCA_029777735.1 Armatimonadota bacterium
CCCGCCGGGGGCAGGCAGCCCCGCACGCTTGAGCTAGAGGCACAGGCGTCGCTGCCACGCCAACAAGTCACCCTCGAGCACCGGGCCCGTGAGGCCAACGAGGGGACTTCTGGCCAATCCCTCTTCTCTCCGTGGCATCTTGTGGCACGGCTGCCCGAGACGGCGCCGGTAGGCTTCCGTGGCAGGCTCACGCTCCACAGTGGCCGCGGCTCGGCAACCTGCTGGGCTGACAGCGGCGGCTATGTGATACAGGTGGCCCCCCGGACCGAACTGCCCAGCCAGTTGTACGAGTTGTCCCCAGAGCCGCCACCTGCCGAAGGCGCCCGAGCGCCCTTCCCCGAGACCACGGTAACCCAGCTCTCGGTCAGAGATTTCGGCGCCGACGGCTACGACAGCGCTGACGACACGGTGGCGATCCAGGCAGCGCTCGACGCGGCAGCACAGGCGCCGGGCGTGGCGCTTGTCACGCTACCCCGTGGGCGCTTCCTTGTGACCGCGCCGCTCACGATACCGCCCCACACTATGCTCGCCGGGGCGGGACAAGACCTTACTGCCATCGCCATCCCGGATACCAAGGAGCCGCCTCCCGCCTGGATAGAAGGCACGCATCACTTTGCCCTTCAAGATCTGACTATCTACTGCAGCAACCACCAGCACATTATCAGCGGAGCGATGAGCGGGAATCCGGGCGAGTCGGGCCATGTCTGCCTGCGGCGCGTGCGGGTGCGAGGCGACGCCTATCGCGGCCATCTCACTCCCGAGGAGGTCGACGCGCGCCTCCGCGCCTCGCTGAAGCTGTCCACCGGTGGCGGTGACACAGTGCGCTTCAGTGGCCCTGACGTGGTCGTCACCGACTGCGACCTCTACGGCTCGGGCCGTTCGCTCTATTACTTTGCGGTCAACGGTGGCCTGGTGACGCGCAACCGTCTCCACAACGGGCGTTGGGGTTGGTACAACTTCAACGTATGTCGCGACGTTGTATTCGCGGACAACGCCCTCGTAGGTGCCGACCTGATGTCCACCGGCGGCGGCTATGCCTGTTACGGCCCCCTGAGCTATTCTGAGAACATCTACACCGGCCGCAACAGCTACGAGCTCATGCACGGCTGGGACCGCGAGGCCTTCACCTCCGATGCCGGCGGTGGCAGCTACCTTGGCGGGATTGCCACTGCCAACGCAGCCAACGATGGGCAGTTGCGCCTGGAGCTTGCCGACGAGCCCAAGTGGGGCGGCCGCCCATGGCAGGGAGCGCTCTTCGCAGTGGTTGCGGGGCGGGGGCGTGGATTCCACGGCCGCCTGCTCAGTTATGAGAACAAGACAGTCACGATCCAGCCCCTCGTTGAGCCGCGTATCCTGAACCTCGCGCTTGGCGACCCGCCCAACTGGGCCACCCTCTTCGACAGCACGTCGCAGGCCACCATCACTCAAATGCACCGGCGCTATGTCTTCGAGGGCTGCCGGTTCAGCGATGCGGGCATCGGGATCCAGTACTATGGCACCTCGGTCGAGGGCGTGGCCGTGGGCAACTCTACGCGCCGTTCGGGCGGCTTCCATGGCCTGGGCATCACCTACGGGGGCGGCGTGCAGCCCAATCTGTTCTGCCAGTGGCTGGACAACGAGATCCTGGAGGGCAACAGCTATCGATTTGGCGCTAACAATGCCCAGGTGGCAGGGCCTTCCCACCTCGCCGTGGTGGGAAGACGACCAAGCGTCAACTTGGGCTCCGTCGTGCGCGGCAATCACCTGCTCAACAACGCCTTGATCGAGGTGGAATCATCCGGCGGCGTCGACGCAGTCGAAAACGTCGTGATCGAGCGCAACACGGTGGAGCACTCACAAGTGGGCATCCGCGTGTCCCAAGGTGTGGGTGTGCTCTACCGCGACAACCGTTTCGTCGATTGTGCGCGCGAGGTCTACGACGCTGCGGCCGAGGTGAAGAAGTGGCGTGCGGCGGTGACTGCCATGGGCAACAGGAAAGAGCCGCTGGCCTGGTGGAGCTTCGACGAGAAACCCGGCGCCAAGGTCTTCAAGGCCACCTCGCCCATCGACATCGACCTGACAACAACGTTGCAGGGCACGGCCGACTTCGCCGACGGCGTAGTGGGCAAGGCCCTCAAGCTGGACGGCAAGAGCTACGCCGAAGTTGCTTCGGACAGCGCCTCCTTCGCCCTCAACCTGAGCAACTTCACCGTCGCGGCCTGGATCTACCCAGAGGTCATCAATGGCCGCTGGGGGATCCTCAGCAAGCGTACGGGGCACGCTCCCTCGCCCTTCGTGCTCGGCCTGCGCGACGGCTGCCTGGTCTACGAGGCTATGGACGAGGCAGGGCAATGGACGAGCTACAACTTCGCCAGCCCACCGGTGCTGAAGGCCGGCGAGTGGCAGCACGTCGCGGCGGTGGTCGAAGAGGGCAAGAGCGTTGTCCTCTATGTCAACGGCGAGCCCGTGGCGACACGAGAGTTGCAGGGCCAGAAGCTTGCTACCAACGAGCAGGCCCTGCGTATCGGCTGGGAAGCCTGGGGCGGCGACCCCCCGGACGCCGCTGTGCCTGGCTACTTCACCGGCCTCATAGACGAGGTGAAGATTTGGGCGCGACCGCTGTCGGCCGAGGAAGTGGCGAAGGAGGCGCGAAGGCCCTAACGCGGCCCACACTCCCGGCCTGGCCCAGTGACTGACAAGATCCTCTCGCCACCCCGGGCCCTGGATCCTGCTCAGTCTGGAAAAATAATGGAATAAGGGCACAGCAGGAAGCCTCTTACCAGGGAGGAAACAGATGGGGCCTTGCGTCAAGTCAAATAGGTATGTAAAGAGGGTTCAGGCGGTGGTTTCCTTCAGGTGGTCAGATATGTGAATTCCGTTGACAAGCCGTGTGCCCTTCCATACTTCAGCCGGCAGGTCGAGAGCATTGAGGCAGCGGAACTTCGCTCCGCGATTCAGCAGCAGTTTCCAGAGGACCGTCGTCGCGTTGTCCACTCTCTTGAACCGTTTGGCGGTCCCACCACCAACACCGACGGCACTTGGGCCAAAGGCTCTCTGCCATCGTTCATATTCTCTCCGTTTCCTTGACAATCTTACAGGCAGTGCATACACTCTACCTAGCGAAAGAAGCCGTAAGCTGAATAGTTACGCCAGAGGAGAAGGGGGGTTGTTGTCATGCGTCGTGGCTTTACACTCATTGAGTTGCTAGTGGTCATCGCTATTATAGCGATACTCGCAGCGATCCTCTTCCCGGTCTTCGCCCGAGCCCGAGAGAAGGCTCGCCAGACGACTTGCCTGTCCAACCTCAAACAGGTCGGCCTCGGACTGATGATGTATGTGCAGGACTACGACGAGCGCCTACTTCCGCTATGCACACAGCCACAGCCCAATGTCTTCATCACCTGCCAGATGATGATCACTCCGTACCTAAAGAGCAATCAGATCTGGGAGTGCCCGTCGGCGAGCAACGACTACGCAGGGGGAAATCGCTACGGCGCTAACCACCGCCACGTCATCATCGATGCAAACTGGGGCGCGGTCCCGCCCCTATTGGCCCAGTTCGTGAGACCGGCAGAGGTTGCGGTGTTCGTTGATAGCCATAACGGCACGGCGACGACGGAGGGCAGTGGGCAGTTCTGGGCCGTCCATTGCCCAGTGTGCATCACGGCACCGTCCACTTGGTACACAAACATCTACAACGCCGGTGTGTCCAGTCGCCACAATGGCGGGGCGAACGTGGTGTTCTGCGATGGCCACGCCAAGTGGCAGAAAGTCGAGGACCTAGCGACTAACAAGAACGATATCTGGGGGCACTCATCGCGCTGAGGCGCGCCGGATAGTGTCGCTGCCCTAGATGAGGCCGCGCGTAGGGGCGGAAGGTGTAAGCTTGTGCTGGTGAAGGAACCAGTCCGACTAACACTCGAATCCCGGATCGGGGAGGGTCCCTCCGTGAAGGCAGCGCAGTGTGGGATCTTCTCGGATGCCCTCGTAGTTGTGGGTGCGACGCTTCGCCTTGCTTCAACAGAAAGCCCCCAACCCAGTGAG
>JAKORR010000678.1 GCA_029777735.1 Armatimonadota bacterium
CGTGACTAATGGAGAGGTGTTGCGCGATGGCGCGGTTCTTGTACCCCCGGGCGATGAGCTTAAGGATGTCCTTCTCCCGGGGCGTGAGTCTCGGCGAACGGGTCGCCAGGAGCAAATGCTGGAGAATCTTGGTGAGCAGGCGGCGCTCTAGCCACAACTCGCCTCGCGCCGCGGCCCGCACCGCCTTCTTCAGAACCTGCGGCGGCGCATCCTCGCGAACGAAGCCCATGCAGCCAAGCCGGATCCAGTTCTGTATGACGCGGTCGTCCCTGGGGGGCGAGCAGACCAGGACCTGGATTGAGCGCCCAAAATCGACGAGGGTGGAGAATTCGGCGGGCTCCAGCCGCGAGACGAACGCTTCATCCGCCAGAACCACGCAGGGCGCCATGCGCTGGCAGTGACTCAAGACTTGCTCAAAGGAGTCGCAGCCCTCAATCAGAAGAAATCCCTCGCGCTGCGACAGGCAGCGCCGGAGGCCTCTCCGCTTGAACAGCTTGGGGTTCGCCACCACCACGGGCATCAGCGGGACGTGGGTGGCGGGCTCTATGCCGCCGGTTAGGGTAGTCTCTTCGGGCAAGTCGGTCCTCCAAGCCACGCCTGGGACCCTCCACTTCGAGCTTGGGCTTTAACCGCTAACGCGGTTCCCAGAAACCATCCCCCCACTGCGGGGAAATCACCTTCAGTATAGTACCTGACTGAGGGGGATTGATCTCTGAAATTCGACAATCTCTTCTGTTTGGTCGCAGTCTGGTACTAGTATTTTGTTTAAGGTACTGGATCCTAACCGCGGCGGCCGATGTAAAGAAAGTGCGTTTCAACCTGTACACGATGTCCCCGGGTGGGGCTGGCCCCGCCCCGGTGGGGGGGATTGCAACCCGCGCGGCGGGGGGCGCAGACGTGCTGCAAGGCGGCGTGTCCGTCGTACGCGGAACTGCGTCACAAGAGCTACACATCCTCATAACCCATCTCTCCCGAAAAGCGGATAAGCGGCGGGGCGGCTGGCTTGTAAGTGCCGGAAGATTAAACTACTATTGTGAACAGGAGGCGCTCGCAACGGCTGGAAGCCTACGTGCTAGGGAAAGGCGTGGGAACGTGTCGGACGCCGAAGGTGTGGTGTAGGCAGGCTTGCTGATGAGAGGACTCAAACTGCAGTTCACGAACGC
>JAKORR010000679.1 GCA_029777735.1 Armatimonadota bacterium
ACGCTCTTGCCAGATCCCGTCTGACCGGCGACCAACAGATGGGGCATTGGCTCTAGATCGACGATGATGGGCTCGCCTGCGACATCCTTGCCCAGCGCCACAGCTAGCAGCGAGCGGTGCTTCTGGAAGCCCGGAGAGACTACCACCGAGTGCAAGCTGACCACACGCCGGTCATGGTTGGGTACCTCGATGCCAACGGCCCGCTTGCCAGGTATCGGCGCCTCGATGCGCAGGTTGCTGCCGACTGCTAGCCCCATCGCCAGCTCGCGCTGAAGCTGGGTGACCTTTGCCACGCGGATCCCCGGGTCCAGTTCTACCTCGTAGCGGGTGAGTGTCGGGCCGTGCTGATAGTCCACAACCCGCGCAGGTATGCCAAAGTTTAGCAATGTTTCCTCAATAGTCGCGATTTGTTCATTGATGGTCGCTGCATCTGCGGCCGTCACACGGTCATCAGGGTGCGGGCGCAGCAGATCGAGACTGGGCGTCTTCCACTGGGACGCCTCGACGGGGGCTTCATCGCCGGAGTCGGGTTCCTCGCCGCGCGCAGTTGCCTGCTTATCTGTAGGCTTCGAAGAGGCGCGCTTGGGCGCTGCCTCGGCCGTTGGAGCTGAGGCAGTCGGGGCTGGCGTCACGTCGATCGGCAAATGCCGCTCCGGCTCAGCGGTCTGTGTGCTTTCGCTGCTCAATTCGTCCTCGGACGGATCAAAGATGCCACTGCCCGAATGGGATGGCTGCTTGCGGGCGTGATGAGGCCGACTCGGCGCCTGCACCTTCTCTTCGTATTCGTCAACACCAGGGGCACGCGAACGAGACAAGCCCGAAGCCCGTGGTTCGCGCCGCGGCAGAACCGACGAGAGGGCTGATCTTATCGCCTCGCTCGCGCCAAGGACGGTCAAGCCCAAGCCGTTGAGGAACTCCATCCAGGTTGAGCGGGCAACCATAATGGTGCCAGCTAGGGCGGCGCCAGCAAGCACGATATAGGCGCCCAAATCACCGAAGGCGCGGGCCATGGCCCAGCCGATGGCGGCGCCGAGCCAGCCTCCCGCTTGACGCACCGCCGTCGCCGTGATATTGGCGTTGGATACGCTGGCCAGGTGGACCATGGCCAGGATGACCAGGTAGAGTACCACAGCCCCCACGATGACCCGGCGAGAGAGAGTGGGCGGCTCATCCATGCCCACGTACACGCCCGCGGCTAGACAGAGCAGAGGCAGCGCCCAAGCTCCTACGCCTAGCGCAAGCTGCATCACATCAGACAGAAAGTTGAGCAGCAGACCCGCGTCCCTGTGGGCGTACAGAAGACTTGCCAGGAGGAGGAACGCCAGGGTGATTAGACCAATAGCAGCAAGATCCCGCCCCAACGTGGTCTGCTGCTGCGGCGTTGTTCTGCGTCTAGCCATAGCTCTTCCCCTCGTGCCGTGACCAAGGGTTCGATGTCCCAGACCCCAATCTATTGTACTGTGGGAAGCCGTAGCATACAAGGCCTGGAACACTGTAGAAGGGCCCATGGGGTCTGTGCGACTGCCTAGGAGGGCATTGCCCCTGCGCGTACCACAGCTGGACGGATCACGCGCCCTCTTGCCACGCGCGGGCCCGGCCGGTTAGTCTAGGGCAAGGAGACGCAAGGCGGTCCGGCAGTAGTGTGGTGTCACAGGCGGGCTGCTCTGAAGAGCTCCATCTCTGCTAGGAGGGAACATATGATGATCGGGCCACTTGCGCTGTGTATCGCCTGTGGAGTTATGGGCCTACTGGCTCTGGGAGCTGCGGCTGGCGCCGAAGTGAATTACGACGAAAGCAAGGTGCCCCAGTACACGCTGCCGGATCCCTTGGTCCTCGCCAACGGGCAGCGTGTCACTGACGCTCAGACCTGGCGCGAGAAGCGACGTCCCGAGATTCTTGAGATGTTCCGCCGACTGATGTACGGTCGCTCGCCCGGACGGCCTGAGACAATGGCCTTCAGCGTGCGCAGCGTGGATGAAGGAGCCCTTGGTGGTCTTGCCACGCGCAAGGAAGTGACGATTATCCTCTCCGGTGGGGAGGAGGGACCGCGCCTCAACCTGTTGGTTTACCTGCCCAACGCGCGCGAACGCCCCGTGCCGCTGTTTGTGGGCCTCAACTTCTACGGCAACCAATCCATACACCCGGACCCGGGCATCAGCCTGTGCGAAAGCTGGCTACCGAACAATGAGGAGTTTGGCGTGGAAGACCACCGCGCGACAGAGCGTTCCCGCGGCGTGCGTGCGTCGCGCTGGCCTGTGGAGATGATTCTGGGGCATGGCTATGGCTTGGCGACCATGTACTACGGTGACATCGACCCAGACTTTGACGACGGATTCAAAAACGGCGTTCACCCGTTGTTCTACCGTGAGGGCCAGACGCGGCCGGATCCAGACCAGTGGGGAGCTATCGGGGCGTGGGCTTGGGGGCTTAGCCGCGCTATGGACTACTTCGAAACTGACAGTGACGTCGATGAGCGTGCCATTGCCGTCCTGGGACACTCGCGCTTAGGCAAGACAGCCCTGTGGGCGGGCGCCGAGGATGAGCGATTTGGTATTGTCATCAGCAATGATTCAGGCTGTGGGGGTGCTGCACTATCCCGGCGGAGGTTTGGCGAAACCCTGGAGATAATCAATAAAGCTTGTCCACACTGGTTCTGCGGCAACTTTCACCAGTTCAGTGGGCGTGAAGACGACCTTCCCTTTGACCAGCACATGCTAGTGGCCCTCATAGCGCCGCGTCCGTGCTATGTGGCCAGTGCAGAGGAGGACCTTTGGGCCGACCCGAGGGGCGAATTCCTGTCGGTCAAGCACGCGGACCCAGTGTACCGCCTGCTGGGCACGGAGGGCTTCCCTGCCGAGGACATGCCGCTAGTGAACCGGCCAGTGTACGGTACGCTGGGTTATCATATTCGCACCGGAGAGCACGACGTCAAGAACTTCGACTGGCAGTGCTTCCTCGACTTCGCGGATAAGCACTTTGGCGGACGAGGCGGCTAGCGGACGGGATTGTACAACCGGTCCATGGTTGGAGCCTCCGCCGCGGCTCCACGGCAAGGCCTGTGGCAGTGGTCGATGCTCTGGTCTGGCTCTTCGACTGCAGGGCTGCGAGTAAAGTCCCCAGCCCTCCGAGTCACGCGTATCACCCTAGCCGAGGGAGCTTGGGGCGACGTAGTGTGGGGTGAACGAAGGGTGCTGTTTGAGAGGTGTCGGTGCAAGCTTCTACCCCCAGACATTTCTCGCCTTTCCGGCTCTTCGCAAGCGATTCGGTACACCCAGCAAGATGGGGGCTAGGGGCAGGTTCCTTCAGGAGGGGGCAAGGAACCCTAGGCTCTTTTGGGGGACACCAGGGGACAGCGTCGCCCTTTGGGCCTAGGAAACTCCTGGCCTTGGGTGAGCGTCTTGACGCCGCGCGGAGCGCCGGAATATGCTGCGCAAACGCAGATAGGCCGGGGCGCCAGGGCTTCTGATGCGAGGTGGAGGCCCCTGGCGTTTAAGAGGTGTACAGATGACCCTCACGGAGAAATTGCTGGCTCGTGGTGCTGGGCTCGACAGTGTACGTCCCGGCGATTTTGTGAACTGCAAACTGGACCTGGTGCTTGCCAACGACATCACGGCACCGATCGCCCTTCGGACTCTAGCGGAGATGGGTGTGGGCAAGGTGTTTGACCGGGATCGAGTGGTACTTGTAGCGGACCATTACACGCCAACCAAGGACATTGCAGCAGCACAGCAGGTGAAGATTGTTCGCGATTTCGCGAGGGCCCAGGGTCTTACGCACTACTATGAGGCCTGCGGCGGCGGTATTGAGCACATCATCCTGCCCGAGAAGGGTTTGGTGCTCCCAGGAGACGTGGTTGTCGGGGCCGATTCGCACACCTGCACCTATGGCGCGCTGGGAGCTTTCTCTACAGGAATCGGCTCGACGGACGCCGCAGCGGCCATGGCCACAGGCGAATGCTGGTTCCGGGTACCCGAGACACTCAAGTTCGTCTTCTCCGGCGCGCCGAGTCGCTGGCTTACGGGTAAGGACCTGATCCTGCACACAATTGGCCGCATCGGAGTAGACGGCGCCCGCTACTGCGCGATGGAGTTCGCCGGCCCCGTGATCGAGAATCTACCCATGTCCGACCGCTTCACGATGTGCAACATGGCAATCGAGGCAGGTGGCAAGAATGGGATAGTGGCGCCGGATGAGACGACGGCGGACTGGGTTGCAGGACGCGCTCGGCACGAGTGGACCGCGCTGCAGAGCGACCCAGACGCTGAGTACGCTGCAGTGTACGAATTTGATTGCGCGCAGCTCGAGCCCGCGGTGGCCTTTCCGCACCTGCCAGAGAACGTGCGGTCGTTGAGCGAAGTTGGAGAGGTACACATCGACCAGGTAGTCATCGGCGCGTGCACCAACGGTTGGCTGGAGGACCTCCGCCGCGCGGCGGAGGTCCTACGGGGGCGCAAGGTGGATCGCTGGGTGCGCTGTATCGTGCTGCCAGGCAGCTACGACATATTCCT
>JAKORR010000680.1 GCA_029777735.1 Armatimonadota bacterium
ACCAAGTACGCACAAAGTCAGCCAGTCGCAGTGAGCCTGACTGGCGCTTTGATGACAGTCGCACAGGCTGTAGGTGTTGCCTTGGCGCTGGTGGTGGCGGCCAAACTACGGATCTACCTGCCCTGGTCGCCTGTGCCCATCACGCTGCAGACCTTCGTGATGCTGACGGCCGGCGCCGCGCTGCCTATTTCGGCGGCGGCCGGCGGGGCCGCGGTATATGTGGCCCTCTCCAGCACGGGCCTACCAGTGCTGGCCGGTCCCGGCATCTTCGGCCCTACGGGCGGCTATGTGCTGGGATTCCTTGCGGCCATGGCCTTCCTGGCGTCGCGCGGGCCGAGCGGACCCTGGGAATTGGTTGGGCGCCTGTTGACGGCGGAGATCATTCTGTACGCGTGCGGCGTCTCGTGGCTTGCGGCCCACACGGGCTTGGGCGCGGTCTGGGTGATCAGGGCCGGTTTCGTGCCTTTCATTGTGGGCGACACCATCAAGCTGTTGGCGGCATGGGCGGCCATAGGTGCTTGGCAAGGCCTACGGCGCGACAGATAGATTGGCAAGGCTAGGTCGCCCCCGCAGCGCCTTGGGCCCACGGATTAGCTGCTGCGAGGAGCGCTTTCTCATCTCAGTAGCAGCCTTGCCCGGCCTTGCACCCGGGCCCCTGCATATACGTTTGTGGTATACAGCCTCACAACCTTCGGTTGGCCAGGCCTGCAGCCGAGAACCCAGCCGCCTGGCAAGGAGTCTAAGAGGCGGCTATGACGCTTCTCGACCGCTACTTGCTGCGGGAAATGATTCCAGTCTTTCTCCTCGCCATGGGAACCTTTGTTGTTCTCCTGGTGGGGCATATGCTTTACACCGTCGTCGAGGTAGTCGTGGAGCGCCATGTCCCCCTGCCCAGCGTGGCCAGATTCCTCGCCCTGCGTGTTCCCCAGGCCGCCTCTATGGCGCTGCCAGTTTCGGCCCTGTTGGCCGCTGCGCTGTGCTTCAATCGCCTCGCAGGCGACCGTGAACTGGTCAGTATGCGCGCTGCCGGCGTGAGTTTCCTAAGGCTTATGGTGCCCGCGGCCCTGCTCGGACTCCTGGCCGCGGCAGCTGTTTTCGTGCTCAACGAGCAAGTAGCGCCCAGATGTGAGGAGTCCAGCCGGCGCCTGCTTGTGGAGACGATAAGCCAGCGCCGAAGCCTGGCCTTCCAGGCTGGGCGCTTCTTGCAGCTTTCTGCCACTGCCTGGGCGCTGCCCACGGACGTTGACCCCGTGCGCGAGCGACTGAAGCAGGTGCGTGTCTTCATGTTGCGCGGCGAGGACCCGCCAATGTTCCTTTCGGCAGACGAGGCAGTGTTTGGTGACAAGGAACTGCTCGTGCGCGGAGGCACGGCGCTCGTGCCAGAATGGAGCGGCGATATCACCTGGGGCACGGTGGGCGATGTACACATCTCACTGCAGCCAGAGGCCTTCACACTGCCTGGCGACGCGGGCCTGACGCGCGAGATGGCCCTTGGTGAGCTGTGGCGCCAGTGGCAGCAGACGCGCCAGCAGTCACCACCCCAAGCGATGCAGTATAGCCTGGAGCTTCACTCGCGGCTGGCCCTGGCCGGTGCGGCCCTAGTTTTCGCTCTGCTCGCCGGCCCGCTCACCATTGCTGTTGGGCGTGGGCAGAATTTGTCAGGCATAGCCCTCAGCCTCGGCGTAGTCTTCATCTATTACCTTGTGATGCTCTGGACGCGACTACTAGGTGAGCGGGGTCTGCTGCCGCCCTTCGCGGCGGCCTGGAGTCCCAATGCCTGCCTGCTGGTGTTGACCGGATGGCTCGCCTATCGACTACGATAGTGCTGCTTGCCCTCGGGGGTTTGGTTGCCTTTGGCGCGACCGCTGTGGTTGCCTCCGACGACGCGCCACCCGTGCCCGGCGACGTGACTGCAGAGCCATGGGCACCCCAACCTGACGACGTCGGGGCTGCTTCAACTGCCGGCACGCCAGACAATGCCGGCGTACAGAGCAGGCCGGGCGTCGCGGAAGAGCAAGCGCCCTCTCAGGACACCCCCCTTGCTGACGAGCTCTCCAAGCCAACGAGGTCGTCCACGGAGGCCAACGTTGATGAAGCACTCAACGCCCAGGAACAAAGTCCACTGCTTCTCGACCCCGACAGGCTACAGGTCCAGGCGGACAAGCTCTTCGTGACCGAGCAGGCCCTGGCGGGCGAAGGCAACGTCATCGTGCGCACGGACAAGTACACGATCTATGCCGACAGCGTCGAGATTGACAGGCGTAGCGAGGTGGCCCGCTTCAAGGGCCATATCGTCCTCGAGGGCGAGAGCCAGCGCACCGAAGGCACGGACCTCTGGGTCGATCTTGACAGCGGGTGGTGGCGCATCGAGGGCACCGATACGCGCGTCGAGCCAGAGTTCTTCACCACCGAGGTGCTCGAACCCCTCTTTGCCCGAGGCGGCGTCGCCGATTACGAACCAGACAAGGACACGATCCTGATCCGCGATGGGCGCCTGACGAGCTGCGACCTGTGGCATCACTATGAGCTGCGATCCTCGCGTATCACCCTGAAGCCCGGCGACCGCGTCGAGATGCACAATCCTAGCCTCTACCTCTGGGGCCACCGTGTCTTCAAATACCCCTTCGACGTGAGCTTCTCCCTTCGCCAAGAGAAGCAAAAGATCTTTCCGGAGATTGGCGAGAACGATGTCGAAGGCCGCTTCCTGAAGCTCGCAACCCTGTACTATCTGAACACTTACAATAATGGCGTCGCACGCCTGCACATAACGGAGAAGCGTGGTGTCGGGCTGGGTTTCGATCACCTCATGGAGGATACGCGGCAGACGCTCGACTTGTCGGCTTTCTACGAACCCTCCGAGGGTGCCCTCGCCGCCCGCACGCGTCACAGTTACAGCTTCAGCCGATCCCTGCGCTCCGATCTGTCGACCGACTACCAGACCAACAGCGGGTATCTCTACAGCAGCAAGACGCTCAACAGCGACCTGACCTTCCGCAACGTCGACCCCGATTCCGACACGACCCTGGGTTTCCAGCAGTCAACTACCTCCTATAGCGGCGGGGCCAGCAGGCGCTTTGGATCAAGTTTCTACCACAACCAGCGGCTGGGGCGGCGAACACAGTGGAGTCTGCGCGACACCTATGTGCGCTCACGTTACGCCAGCCAGGACGTACCAGACGAGGAGATGAACACCGACTTTCAGCTTCGCCACCAGGCCCGGGCCTTCGACCTGGACGTGCAGGCCAGCAAGCGTTCAGATCTCGACAACTCAAGATACACGGGCGACGACAACTACTATGCCCTCGACCGCCTGCCGGCGATCTTGGTCAACACGGACACCCGCCGGCTGGGGGACTGGCGTCTGCTCGGCCGAGCCTATACGCGGCTGCAGGCCGAACTCGGCTACTTCCGCCAGCAGCCGGAGAACGAGGCCATCACGCGCGGTGCCTTCACGATGGACCTCGGCGGCTATGAGCAGACCCTGGACGCTCACACCACAGCCCGGACCGGCCTGCGTTTCCGCCAGTCCTGGTTCGACGACGGCTCAGCCCAGTATAACACCGGCTTCAGCGGCGAGCTGCGCCACGCCATTGATGGGCACTGGAACACACGGCTTGCCTATGACTGGGTGTCCACGCGAGGCTTCGCCCCACTCCGCCTCGACTATGGTGGCCGCGCCCACGAAGTCCAGCTCCAGTTCGTGCGCTTTGCTCCCGACCGCTCGCGTATCGAGCTTTCCTCGGGCTTCGACTTCATCTCCGACAGCTACCGCGACCTACGGCTCCAGGCCGAGTTGCGGTCCTCGCGCCGCTCCTACTGGCGGATCCAAGGCGCTTACAGCTTCGAGCGCTCCGAGTGGTGGCCCCTGCTTCTGCGCTACACGACCGCCAGTACGCCCGTGTACTTGGACCTCACCGCGCGCTACGACATCGAGCGCAGCAAGCTAGCGTCCGTGACCGTGGACATGGACTGGCAGATGGGCAGCTGGTGGCGTATGGAGTTCGTGGGCAGCTACAGCGGCTTCACCAGCCGCATCGACCAGGCGGACATACGCCTCACACGCGACCTGCATTGCCTCATCGCCCAGCTTACCTATAGCAAGTGGCCTAACGAGCTCTCCTTCGCTATTGGCATCAAGGCCTTCCCGGCCGTTTCGCGAACCCTCGGCATCGGCGCCACAGGGGCCTATCTGCCCGGCTCCGCTGGGGAGTACTATTAGGTTTGCGCTTCACTCCCCACGGCGATGGCGCCTTGTCCGACGCTATGGGTTGGCATCAATCAAACGGGTGGGTGGTATCATGACACACACCGCCTTCATTCTGGGAATGGTGATCTGCGTGGCAACGCAACAGGCAGGCAACGATCGAGTAGTGCCGGTCTACCCGGACTGGGTCTTGGAGGGACTCACCATGGAGCCCAGCGGCGGGATGACGGTCAAACTCAACGCGGGTGTGGCGCGCCTGGGCGGCCGCGACGTCGCTATTGCGGCTGCGCAGTTCGAGCTGGCGCCTCCGACCTCGGTGCGCGTCCACGACGAACAGCTCGTCCTAAGCGAGGAGAAGCCCAGTGGCTGGGCCCACGGCACCAGCCTCAAGCAGTGCACCTGCTTCGGCAACGGCCACGGCACACCTCTGCCTGGCTGCCTCAAGCCCGGCTCGCTCCGCGTGAAGTCCGCGGCAGGAGAAGAGGGACAGGTGTTCGAGGAAGGCAAGGACTATTTGGTGGACTGGAATTGGGACAAGCTGGGCCGCGTGGCCGAGGGCGCAATCAAGCGGAACCAGACAGTCTTCGTTGATTACGAGTACCGTCGGGTGCGCCTGGACAGCATCATCGTCAAGCCCAACGGCTCCGCCGCCCTTGTAGCTGGCGAGAGTAAGCCGACTTGTCCATTGCCGCCGCCGATCGACGCTGACGCCGCTCGCTTAGCGAACATTCTCGTGTGGTTCGACACCCAGGAGATCGTGCAAGGCCTCCTCTTCCCCTGCGGTCCGGTCTTCCCCGAACCCGACCGCGCCGAGCGTGAGCGGCGTCAACAGTTGGTCTCGCGCACGCTGGCCAAGCTGCAGGCTGGCCAAGAGGTCACCATTGTCACTTGGGGCGACAGTGTCACCGCCGGTGGCGACGCCCAACCGCCGGAAAGAGCCTTTCCCTATGCCTTCGCCAACGAGCTGCGCGTGAAGTACCCGCAAGCCAAGGTGAATCTCGTCAACGCAGGCATCGGCGGCTCCAGCACCAACAGCCGCCTGGCGGGCCTGGAACAGGATGTGATAGCCCACAAGCCCGACCTGGTTACCATCGAGTTTGTCAACGACTGTGGCCTATCGCCCGAGAAGCTCCAACAAAACTGGCACGAGGCCATCGGCAAGATCAGCGCAGCAGGCGGCGAAGTCATCGTCATCACGCCGCACTGGACCATGCCCCCGTGGATGGGCATGAGCTACGCCGACCAGTGGGGCCGCGACCGCAGGCCCGCCGTTGAGGCCATGCGCAAGGTGGCCGCTGACCTGAGCGTCGGCCTTGCCGCCACCTCGCGCCGCTGGGAGCATCTTGCCCCGGAGGGCCTGCCCTACGTCACGCTGCTGTGGAACGGCATCAACCACCCGGACAACCGCGGCCACTGGCTCTTCGTCCAGGACCTCATGACCTACTTCTGATCCCAGGGCTCTCCTGTCGTTCCCCAAAGACCACCACGAACGCAGCAGGTATAGGAGGGCGGGGAGCGAATAAAATGTTGACACGGAGGTTCTTCGCGCGGCGCCCTTGTTTAGGACGCACATTGCCACAGTATGGAGGGTTGTGAAATGCGTAGGCGCTGTTCAGGCTTCACGCTCATTGAGCTACTCGTGGTGATCGCCATCATCGCGATCCTGGCTGCCATTCTCTTTCCTGTGTTCGCCAGGGCTCGCGAGAAGGCGCGACAGGCAAGCTGCCAGAGCAACGAGAAGCAGTTGGCCCTTGGTCTGCTCATGTACGCCCAGGACTATGACGAAATGCTGCCCCCCAACGCTATCTCACCCCCACCCATTGGCGCCATCCGCTGGCCCGCACTCGTCATGCCCTACATCAAGAACGAACAGCTATTCACCTGCCCCAGTGAGATGACAGTCAAGATCGGCGGCATTCCCGTCGGCAACAGCGAGTCCTGCGGCTACGGTCTCGGCTGCCATATCTATTCCTATCCCATCGGCAAGATCTACATTCCTGCCGAGACTATTCTCATCGCCGACACAACCAGCTATATGGTCCGCGCGGCCGGCCAGAGCTGGGGAAGCGAACCAGTCGGCAGCCGACAGGTCGTGTATAGGCACAACCAGATGGCCAACTTCGGTTTCTGCGACGGCCACGTTAAGGCCATGAACCGCGACGCCGCCGAGATCACCGGCACGGTTGAGGACGGGATTACTCTCGACCAGACAACCACCGAAGCCCGCACCTGGAACAACCGCTGGCTGCTCTTCAACAATGCTGGCCGATCCTAGAGCATAGGCGGGCGGACGTCGCTTCTCACCCGTGTCGAGCTCCCGCCGGGGGGGAAGTGAATTGTTAGGGGTGCCAGACGGCAGTGTGCGTATTGTGGTGCGCGTCGGTTGTCCTTACATGCGCGCACTATCATTACCCCAGTCGTCCCCTGGGAGGTAAGCTGACCATGGGCGCATCCGCGACCCCCGGCCTCATCGACTTCCACGTGCACATAGGCAACCTGTTCCGCAACAGATTCCCGCACGCGCCGCTCACTGCCCACCAGCTTGTCGATCGCATGAACCGCCTGGGCATCGACATCGGCGTGCTCCTGCCCTGCGAGAGCCCCGAGGCCGCGCCCGGCTACTTCCTCACCGAGCAGGCCCTCGAAGCCCGCGACCTGTACCCCGAGCGCCTCATCGCCTTCTGCTGCGTGGACCCCCGCATGCCGGGCTTCACCGAGCAAATCGACCTGTTTGTCACGCGCTGCGACTGCCGGGGCTTCGGCGAACATATCAACAGCCTGGCCTTCGACGACAAACGCAACAAGACGATCTATGCTCGCTGCGACGAGTACGGCCTGCCGCTAGTGTTCGAGATCAACCGCGACTACTGCTGGGACGACACGCGGCTGAGTCGACTGGAGGGGTGCCTGCAGGAGTTCCCCAACGTGAAGTTTGTCGGGCACGGACCCGGGTTCTGGGCGGCGATATCGGGCGACTATGATGCCCAGGGCGGCTATCCCACTGGCCCGGTGACGCCCGGAGGCCCCATCGATCGGCTGCTGGCGGAGTACGACAATCTGTACGCAGACATCTCAGCCCATTCGGGTTACAACGCCCTGACGCGGGATCCAGAGTTCACACTGGGGTTTGTGGAACGTCACTGGCGGAAAATGTTGTTCGGGACGGACATTATGGGGCACAGTTGGCACAATTTGCATGCGGAGTGGCTGGCCGCTCTGCCAGTGTCGGAAGAAATCCGCGCCTCAATCGCCCATCTCACCGCCCGCTACCTACTAGACCTCCCACAATCAACTGGGTCACCGCCCGGACATGTACGCACCTAACTCGAGATATCTTCAAACAAAAAGTGGTAAACAGGAAATAAGTTGGTGGCAACCTCGCGCTTCCGACTACCACAAAGTCACCACCGGGAGTGAGTGTGTCACAGAAGGCGCAGAAGGAGCGACCTGGTAAGGAGTAAAGCAAGTGGTCCAGGGCATAGTGCAAGACTTGTTCCAGGCCGGGTCGGAAGCAAGTGCAGAGCTTTTGGAGTAGTGCAAATCGCAGCGGGGAGCCGCAAAGGACGCTGCGCCTGGCTTAGGGGCATCGAGAGGCGCCCTTCACCTCCAAGTGCGGCCAGGAGTTCTGGTCTGCATCGTGTTCGGCCCGACGAGAAGTCAACGGCGATCCCGTTCCCACTCAAAGATCGACGCCACAGCGGGTGTCGGCCGAGGGGGGAAGTCGGTTGGCAAGGCCTCTATCCGGTTGTTCTCCGCTACCATCAACTGCCCTGGACCGCCTGTCAATTGCCCGTTCCCTCCATACAGGACGTTCTCCCGTGCCTCAATGCCTGTGCAGTCTGGTGTCGCAAGCTGAATCGCCGGC
>JAKORR010000681.1 GCA_029777735.1 Armatimonadota bacterium
CTACTTCCTAGTACAGTCGGGGGCTTTCTCGGGTCCGAGCGTCCGTCTGCCACAACCCGTCTCGTATGTCTTGCTGGGGCTAGGCGTACTCGCCACACTGGGCGGCATCGTCACCGCCAGGCGTGGCCACCTTGCAGAAACGCCTCAACGAGTGCTCGCAAAGCTCTTTCGTGCCGGGGCTCTCTGTGAAGTCCCAGCCGTGCTAGGTTTCATTCTAGCGCTTGTCACTCACGACCTGCGCTGGCTGGTGATGCTTACCGCGTTCGCACTGATTGGCTTCCTGTCGATAGCCATGGAGATGCCTGCCTACGCCCAACGCGTGACCGAGTACCTTGAGGCCCATCCCGACTATCGCCGCCCCAAGGGCTAGCCGGCACCTGACCTGCCGTTGAGCTACACGCGTCTCATGGGGGAGGTAGTTGCGCCAGGGCCCCTCACGGCGGTACCCTAACGGCATGCTCGGCTGTCTTGTGGCAGTCGAGAGCAGACATTCGCACTCGGTGTATTGCGCAGGAGGCCCCCGAATGGAGCTACCCGTCAGGTTCATGAAACGCACCATCTACTGCGGCGACGTCCGTGAGGAACATGTTGGCCAGGAGGTCGTGCTCAACGGTTGGGTCCATCGGCGGCGGGACCACGGCGGAGTCATCTTCATCGATCTGCGCGATCGTTCGGGGCTGGTCCAGGTTGTCTTTGCCCCTGCCGAAGCTCCCGAGGCCCATGCCCTGGCTGGACAGGTCAGGTCCGAATGTGTCCTGGCTGTGCGCGGCGAAGTAACGCGTCGTCCGGAGGGTACCGAGAACCCGGCCCTGGCCACGGGCGCAGTTGAGGTGCAGGCTCGGGCTCTGGAGATTCTCAACTTCGCTGAGCCGCCGCCCTTCTCGCTGGACGAGGCCGACGTGCAGGCCGATGAACTCATCCGCATGAAATATCGCTACCTGGACCTGCGCACGGCCCGCATGCAGCGCAATCTGCACCTGCGCCACCGCACGATACAGGCCGTACGGACGTTCCTATCGAGAGAGGGCTTCTGGGAAGTCCACACTCCTATTCTGTTCAGACCCACGCCGGAGGGAGCCCGTGACTACCTGGTACCCAGCCGTGTCAACCCAGGTTGCTTCTACGCCTTGCCTCAATCGCCTCAAATCCTCAAGCAACTACTGATGGTGGCAGGTATAGACAAATATTTCCAGATTGCGCCTTGTCTACGCGATGAAGACTTACGGGCCGACCGGCAACCGGAGCATCACCAGATCGATCTGGAGATGAGCTTTGTAGAACGCGACGACGTCCTGGATCTCGCCGAGCGTCTCTATGCCTACATCTTTCGAGAGGTGCTGGGCTATGAAATGTCGCTGCCGCGTCCGCGCATATCCCATGCGGAGGCCCTGGCGCGCTACGGCACCGACAAGCCTGACACACGCTTCGGCTTGGAGCTTCACGATATTAGCGACCTGGCGGCCCGGAGCAGGTTCCAGGTCTTCCGGGCAGCCGTTGACTCGGGCGGACAGGTGAAGGGGCTCTGCGCGCCCGGCTGCGCAGACTACTCGCGCAAGCAGATCGATGACTTGACAGCCTTTGCCAAGTCGCACAAGGCTGGTGGGCTGGTCACAGTGGCTTTGCTGTCCGACGGGACCTATCGGTCGCCGAGCGCCAAGTACTTCACTGATGAGGAATTCGCGGCGATGGCCGAGCGCCTGGGCGCACGGCCCGGAGACCTGATGCTCTTCGTAGCCGATAGCAAGCCAGTCGTGGCCGAGGCGCTGGACTGGGTGCGGCGAGAGATGGGCAAGAGGCTTGGCCTTATTCCCCAAGGCACCTTCGACCTGCTCTGGGTCGTAGACTTCCCACTCTTCGCTTGGAACGAAGAGGACCAGCGCTGGGACGCCGAGCATCATCCCTTCTGCATGCCCCACCAGGACGACATGGGCTACCTCGACACTGACCCGGGACGAGTGCGGGCCTTGGCCTACGACATGGTCATCAACGGCTGGGAGGTCGCCTCGGGGAGCATCAGAGTGCATCGCCGCGACATCCAGGAGAAAATCTTTCAAATCCTGGGCATCACGCCGGAAGAAGCTGAGCGCAGGTTTGGGTTCATGCTGAGGGCCTTCGAGTTCGGCGCGCCGCCGCACGGCGGGATAGCCCCAGGTCTCGACCGCAGCGTAGCCTTGATGGCGGGGGAGGAGAGCATTCGCGAGGTCATTGCCTTCCCAAAGACGCAGAGCGCGCAATGCCTCATGAGCGGTGCGCCGTCGCCTGTGGACGAGCAGCAGCTCAAGGAGGCCCACATCAGGGTAGAGCTGCCGCCGGAGGTCTAGCGCCGAAAGCCCCTGCGTATACCCGGTCCACCGAGAGAACACGCCGCCGCGTACCGGCGTCTAAGACTACGACTGACGATAGGAATGGGCTCACAGCTCCAGAGCGGGGTGGGCGGCGGTCGTCTGACGGTTGAGTACGAGGATCTGCAGTAATGCTGATTTTCAGCCGAGTGAGTTTACTTTGCGCGGCACTACTAGCGGTTCTGGGCACAGCTCGAGCCGAAGAGATTACACGTGTCTTTGAGTTGCGCCATGCCGACGCGGGACAAGTGGCGGCGGTGCTTGGGGGGCAGCCTCCGGACAGAGTGGGCGTCGGCGACCGGTGGGCCTCGAACGTGATCAATGAGGCATTGGCCTGGGCTGCTCCACGGGGCGGAACACCGCGTGATCCTGCTTGGCGCAGCTTCGCCGACCTACTTCCTCCTTCACGTGTGGAAGGCGCTGGGCAGGGGTTAGCGGATGTGTTTGGTCTGCCACCGCTGAGCCGGCCCCCGGTTGCTGTCCCGGGGCGCAATGCCCTCATCGTTCGCGGCCCTCCGGAGGCCGTCGACCGAATCGCTGAGGTCCTGCAGGTTCTCGACCAGCCAGCCGACATGGTCAACGTTGAGGTCAAGGTCGAGGATGCGCCCGTGCGTGTCGTCCGCGGGTGGGGTGTAGACCTTCATGCCTGGGGCGAGGGGATAGCTGCCAGGGCTTCGGGCCGCCCCGCGCTCGATGGGCCGACGCTGAGTTGGGGGCGCGGGCGAGCCGGCCTGTCAGCTACCTTCGCGGACGTGGAATCACGCTCACGCACTCTCACAGCGGTCAACGGTACGACGACGAGTGGCCTGCCCATCGATGTGGCCTTCGGTCAAGTGTTGCCCTTCTTTACGGCCAGCGTCTACTACGATGCCTTTGGGCGTCGGCATGTAGACTACACGCCCAACGCCGTCTTCGTAGGCGTGAGGCTGTGGTGCCTGCCGGTGGTGACTGCGTCCAATGTGGTGAGGATGACGCTGCGCCCGACCTTCAGCTACTTCGCCGGTGCAATCGTTTCGCCCAAGCGCGAGGTCGTGCCCATCGTAACCTACCAGGACGTGGCCACGACCGTGTCCGTTTCCGATGGTGAATCGCTGGTCATCGGCGGCTTCCGTGAGCTTCGCGACGACGCCCAGCAGCAGTTCCGCGGCCTGCTGAGCGACGTGCGTGTCTACGACTCGTCCAATCCTATCATGATCGTCACACCGCGCATCATCCATTCCTTCCCAGCGGAGTAAGTGGATTCGCCTGTTCCAAGACATCACCACTATGGAGGAGTCCAAGGAAGTGGTGGCGAAGTTCCTGACTGGTGCTGAGGACCGGGCCATGCGTGTAACCAAGGAGCGACTTGCACGACTGGCGTTGCTGTGGAGCGATGCGGTCGGTTCCGCCGGGCTGGCCCGCCTGGTGGCGCACTTCGGCGGCGCCTGGCAGACCGTGCACGCTTCACGCGAGGAACTGGGGGCGCCTACTATCCGGCTCCGACCAGAGCAGGTAGTGACCATTTCGACGTTGCGTGACCGCCTCGAGGACGTCGAAGAGCTGTGGCGGGAATGTGAGCGGCAATTCATCCATGTGGTCTTCCTAGAAGATGATGAGTTCCCGAGGCCGCTGGCACAGATCCCCAACGCGCCGGCCGCGCTCACGGTCTATGGAGCTTGGTTGCCGGGAGACGACCCAGCCGTGGCCGTA
>JAKORR010000682.1 GCA_029777735.1 Armatimonadota bacterium
ATCTCTGCAGGCACCGGAAGCCGGACGGAGCCTTCCTAGGCCCCCTGCGTGTGCCTGCACAAGTGATGCTGCCTGCCCGGTCGCCGGTGAAGTCCCCCGCTGCATGGCTGCGTAGCTCCTCGATGTAACCCCGACAGGCTTTGCCAAGGGCGCTTTGCCAAATCCCGACAATGGCAGAGCAAGCGTCCTGTGACACTTCAGCACGTGCGTTGGCTAGTTTCCCTGCTGGCCAGCCTAGAGCCAAGACCAAGGTCACTCAGCCAACCCAAGCTCTGGGTGGGCCTCCTTTAGCCAGCTTATGACCGATGCCTCGAAGGCCCTTGCCTCGCTAATTAGCTCTTCCACCTGGCTCAGGCCCACCGCGCCCACCCTTTCGTACGCGACGAGATTCCGTTGCTTCCGGCACTCCTGGAAGTAGCTGGCTTCATCCCTCCATCCCCCGCTATTCGCCACTGCCAGGAACTCGAACATGGTCCTGTGTTGGCCAGGACGGGAACTAGGCCGGTAACCCTCGGCCGTCATCACCACTTCAGCCAGGAACCTCGCAGCCGCATAGGCATCCTGGTAGCGGCCATCCACCGACTGCTCCTCCACCTGCGCGTCGCCCAGGGCCTGTTCAGCGGCTTCCCGCAGTTCCTCTACCCGTACCCGAACTTCCTCAGCCGTCAGCTTGTGCTCCCGTATGCTTCCCTGCGCCAGTAATCGCTCGTAGCTCATCTTCATCTCCGATGACGAATATCTTGTCCCCGCGCATGACGCTCATTAGGAACGGCTTTCTGCCGGCCACACCCCGTGCGAACTCCTCCGTAGTGTGCAGAACAGGGTTCACCTCGCGACCGAGCTCCCGCTGAAGCTCCCTTAAGGCGCCCGAGAGCTGTCTCATGCCCACTTCCCCTATAACCATGAGATCAATGTCGCTCTCGATCGTGTCTTCGCCTTGAGCCACTGAGCCGAAGATGAAGGCAACCCTGATCGGCAGATCGCTCAGCGCGCTGGCGATCATCCCTCCGGCGCCCAGGGTCTTGAGCATCATTCGCCGCAACTCGGGCCAGATCGGGTAGTCCTCGTTGACCGAGTAGGGCTTCAAACGCCCCCGCCGCTCTGATCCTAGGAGCCCGATCCCCTCAAGCAGATGCAACTGCTTCGCTGCTTCCTGCACCGTGATACCCTGTTGCCGCGCTACCTCGCTGGCCGTAACGTCTTCCCCACCGGCTGACGCCAGTGCGGCCAGCACCAGTGCGCGGGCCTTGGACCCAAACAGGTCTCCCAGGCTGTCGATTGCGTTTCTCTCTCGTGTCATGCCCCTATTATAACTGATACGATTACATATATCACCTATCCGCTTACAGAGGCACTTCCGAAACCTGCGCGATTGCCCAGATTTCCCCGGCAGGTGGGCGAGTGTCCGTCACCACTCGGCGGGGCCCTCGGCCTCTTCCCGATGCTCGATGCTCTCTACTGCCGACAGCTCCCGATCGAGGGAGTACAGCCGCCCCTACCCCCTCCCTCCGTACCCCTCTTACCCCGCAGACAGCACTACGCCAACCGCCAGCCTTCCAAGGACGCCCGGCAACCCCATACACCTCCCGTCAAGGCCGCCCGCTGTGCCTGTAGGCCTCCGCAACGAGAACCCAACTTCCCCTGGGGCTGTCCGAGGCCAACGGGCACGCCTAAACACAAGAGGGACCCGACACGGGTGGTTTCGTCAATCTCTCACTGCAGCCCCCAGCTGCCAGGCCACCTCAACGAGCCACCTGGTAGATGACTGGCCGGTAGCGTGGCGGGGGAATGGGTCTACCCGTCTCGCGTGCCGACTCCAGCCAAGCGGCCTTGGCCTTCTCCACTTCAGCCAAAGCCTCCTCCGGCGTCTCGCCGAAGGCAGAACAGTGTTCCAAGTCCGGAATATCGGCGATGTATCCGCCGTCTTCCTCGCTGTAGAAGATGTTGATATGGTAGTCCGTCATTCCCCCTCCTCCAGAGACAGGCTATACCGCTCCACAAGCCTGAGAAACTGGCGAATCTGGTACGGCTTAGCCTCGCCTTTAACTTCCTGCAGATTCAGCATCTCCGGGACGGATGGATGGGCCAGAATGTGATGGCTGCCACTGATGCGCACCACGCGGAACCCAAACCCCTCCGCAAGAGCTACCATATCCCGGAAGGCCACGTTATGCAACGCGCCTCCGGCTATCCGCCGAAGCAGCTCCCTGCGCCTCATGGGCCCACCTCCGAGAGGGTAAAGCGCCACGGATTGCCGTCTGGGTACTTGCCTTTGCCTGCTTCATGGTGCCCTCCTCACCGGTAGCCTTCGCGTTCAGACCCCCCAAGTGCCCACAAGTCGCCCGCCTCTCCCCGCCACGCACCCATCCAAAGGCCATGGTCGCTGTTATCGCGCAGGCTACCGAACCGTCCCACCGAGGCAATAGGCACCATTGCCATACCCCTCGGCACGCGCCTGGTCAAGGCTGTCGGGCGGGAAGGCGCCCCCATGGCCCACGCGGATGATGTGAATCCGACAGCCTTCAGGTGGAAGGCCGAACAAGGTCGTTTGCGATAGACGTGATATCGAACGAGGCCCAGCACGTGCGGGCCAGATCGTGGCCTCGACCAGGCCAACTGGCGTTGATGACCTTGAAGCCCTTCTCCTGTAGCCTCTCTACACAGGGGATCATGTCCACGTCCGACGACACCAACACGGCTACGTCAAAGGCCTGCTCCCACGCGAGCGATAACACGTCCGTAACGATGGCAGCGTCTACGCCCTTCTCACGGGCCCGAACTAAAGGCTCCCCGCAGCACGGACATTCGGTGAACTCTGTTTTGCAGCTGCGGCAGTAGAAGGTGGCCCGCTTGTCCTTGCGCTCGGTGGTGAAGACACGGAAGCCAGCCTGCCGGTCGAGGAAGTCGCTCAGCCACTTCTTGAGGTTGGCCTCCACCGACCTGGCCGGGTTGTAGGATGCGTACACGCGAGTCTCCTCGAGGTTGAGTGTCTCGGCAATACCGGCAGCCTTGATCGCTGTGCCCGCCTGCGCGACGAACAGCGCGGGCAGTCGCGGCCAGTCACACTGGCGGCTCTGAGGCATGTGATCGTTCCAGCTCAACTGGAAGTTCCAGAAGTCCACGAATACCCGCGTGCGAAAAGGCACCTCAAACCCCTCCCTAACAACAAAATACGGGGACCCTCCTGCGAGAGTCCCCAGTAAAAGCCCTCGAGCCCCGAAGGGCCCGGCGGTGTCTTTCGTGAGGCCACACTGCACCTCACGGCGGTATATTTCGTGAAGCCACACTGCACCTCACGGCGGTGTCTTGCTCTTATTATAGCCACACGGACTGCTGAAGTCAACATCATAGTGGGCGCGATTCTGCCAAGCGTACACGTCGAGATGATAGTCGATCAATACCTCTCAGGTCCTTCGCCCTTGGCCTGGCACAGCCAAACCACCCGATCGGAGGGCCTGTTGTCCAGTGACCCCGTGGGTGTCTTCCGCCCGCACGCATGAGGAGGGACGGCAGGTCCCGCCCCGCCCAGAACCGCGACGGGCCGCCCGCGAAGTCCGACGGTCTCTACCTATCGCGTCGAAGCACCACGCAACGGGCACCCTTGCCCTACTCCTATGCGCGTGCGTAAGGCTGTCCGATGTGAAGACGACCGCATGTCCCGCTCGGATGACCTCCGCAATCTGGCACTGCGTCTTCTGCACCTTCGTGCTACAAGCACTCCTTGGCGGAAAGCTGTATTAGGCACTTGCCGATTTGGCCAGCCGGGCGTGGCAAGCGTCCAGGATGGCATCGTATACGTCGTCTAGTGCCGACTCACTGAGGCCAAGTGCTATTAGAAGTGCCGAATCCATACTGCGCCTGTCTGCCTGCCCAAACTCCTCCTGCGGCATACCCAGCGGCCGCTCTGCAAGAGACACGAAGGCCTCCCAGATTTGGTTCCATACAGGAAGGTCTGCCATCCACATAGGAATCAGAACCGGCTTGGCGCGCACTCCATCTACTGTCAATTCCGCTACGGTAAAGGCCCCCGTCATTTCTCGCGACGTAACTTCGACCAACAGCCGGTCGATTGCTGAGTTCAGCGCGACCAAGAGAGGCCGAACCATCGCCTTGCTAGTGCGGATTGGGTACAGCCGCTGGTCACAGGGAAAGACCGACGGGTTCCAGAAGGTGCAATGCCGTTCGCCTATGCTCTTCCACCAGAGTACTTGGGCTCTCGGTATGTCAGGCAGGTCGTACCATAGTCGCCGACTCGCGGTGGTTGACCGCCCCGCATAGCCATGCTGCTTTCCCCACCGAAGTAGGGCCTCGACTCGCAACCCGCGTAGGTGTGCCCACGGTTGCCGACAGTCCAGAACATAGAGAGACAGGTGGTCTCGACTGATCTTGACTGATGGCAGGTCGCGGGGCCGCCGGATAAGGGGCAAGAGGAACTCTTCTTCGACCTGCCCTTCCCACCCTGCCCCGTTGCGGACGTGCAGGAGGCCCTTGGGCGCTGGCTGACCCGTGGGCTCAAGATAGAAGAACTCATTCGCGCCGGTCGTGAAGCCGCGGCGCACCTCCGCAATCTCCCCCAGCGGCACCAGCTTATCCCCAGCCGCCTCCAGAATCTCGTAGTAGATGTCCGGCGCCCGCAGGTACTTGCCGCCCCACTTGTCGCCCTCATACCGGCCGGGCAGTATCAGCGGGCCCTTGGACCCGCGTCCCTTCCCACGCTTGGGCTTGGCACGCTCCTCTTGCTCCTCTTCCCTATCGCCAGCCGCCAGGCCGCGCTCCAACAGCTCTCGCTGGGTGATTGGGTACACCCTGAACTCGGGCCGGGTGACCCTCTCGGTGGCGGTGTCTATCTCCTCGAAGACCACCGGGTGCAGAATCTCCTCGAAGGGCACGCGGACCACCACGAACCGCGCTGTATGGTCCAGCGCTGCGTCTCGCTTCTTGTTGTTCGGCGCATCAAAGAGGGCAATGACTGTGTTCACATCTGCCTGGGCAAAGGAGCGCTTCACCTGGTTGTCCAGGATAAGGTGGATTGGGACTTGGCGTGCGAGAAACTCCTGCAACGCCGCACCATAGCCCACGTCCAGCCAGGAATTCGAAGTGATGAAGCAGAAGACCCCACGGTCGTTGAGCAGGGAGAGGGCGTGGAAGTAGAAATAAACATACAAGTCACTCCGGCCGCTCAGTTTGACTCTGGGACGCCCGGGGTCCCGGCCAAAGTAGGAGGGATAGGCGGCATAGACCGAGCGCTCCAAAGCCGCCTTGTAGCAGGCGCGGCCCTCCTTGGACTGCTCCGACAAGGGCACTTCGGGGTCGGCGATGCGCTCCTGCCGGACATAGGGCGGGTTTCCGATGACGATGTCGAAGCCGCGCGTGTCTCCCTCGAAGATCTCCACGAAGGCCAGATCCCACACGAAGGGTACCTGCTTGGCCTTCAGAATCGCGGCGTGGGCCTGCCCGACGCTCTCAAGCTGGGCCTCAACCTGCTCGCGCTGCTGCTCGAGCTCCCGCCGCTCCTCGGGCGATGCGGCGTCCTCCTCGGTGCCGTCTATCCTGCGCTGACGCTCTCCCAGCCTCGTGGCGATACGTTGGACCTGCTGCTCCAGCGCCGTGGCCTTATGATGGAGTATGTCAAGAAACAGCTTGCGCTCTTCCTTTCTTATCTCGTCCTCTGCCTCCGGGGAGTAGTGTTCCTTGGCTTCGTAGAAGGCGAGCTTGTGGTCCTGGAGTTTGCGCAGGCGTCCGCGCAGGTTGGTCGGGACAGTCACGTCGGTCTTGAGGTGGGCAAGGTTCACCCCCGCTACTTCCTGCACCAGGCTGTCCCCCTGCCGGATTTTGAAGGACAGATTGGGCAGGAGAGGCCGTGGACCCTGAAGCTCGCCGGGCTCCAGTTCGGTATGCACCACAAGCTGAAGCCACAGGCGCAGTTCGGCTATCTCAACAGCCCACTGCATCACGTCCACGCCGTAGAGGTTGTAGCCGATGATCTCGCGCTTGGCCTCGTTCTCGGTCTGGGCCACGCCTATCTGGGCCGCCGCCCGCTGACGCAGGTCGAAGAGAATATTCATCATCCCGACGAGGAAGGAGCCCGAGCCGCAGGCTGGATCAACCACTGTGACACCGCGGATCAGCCCACCCAGGCGGGGCCAGAGGTCAAGGTCGGCCGCTGCCTGGTCGGCGTGGGCCTTCTCGTCGGGTTCCAGAGAGAACACAAGCTCGTAGATTAGATCACGGTGTTCATCGCCTAGGTGGTTGCGCAGGTAGTCGGACAGGGCGAGACGGCACATGAGGTCAATCTCGGTGGGCGCGGTGTAGAAGATGCCCGCCTCACGCTGCCTGGTGCGATCCTCGGCCGCCTCGGAACCTGGCTCGGAGATGTTGACCAGGCTCTCGTACACGTGCCCGATCATCTCCGGGTCTACCGCGACCTCCTGGTCGAGGGGGCTGTCCTCGGAGATCGTGAAGTTATAGCGTTCGAAGAAGCCGTCCGCGGGGTCGAGTAGGCCCTCGAAGAACTCGTCGTGGATAACGACGCGGCCGCTGTGCCTCAGGTCCAAGTCGTCACGGGAAAACAAACCGCCGTTGAGGTAAGGGGCGTTGCGGAGGGTCTCTCGAAGGTCCGCAGGCATGTAGTCGCGCTTGTTCACCAGGGAGGCTTCCGCCGGACTGGCAAAGGCTTCGAAGAAGAGCGGCTCGAGCCACTGGCTGAAGAAGCCCGTGGGCTTGCGGCCGCGTTGGGTGAGGTAGGCCTGCCAGTAATGGGTCATGAAGTCGGGATCGTCGCCGAGCCAGCGCTTGCGCTGGATGAAGTACACGAACATGATGCGGCTGAGGAGGCGAAGGGCGTAGTCGTGGGCCGACTGTAGGTCATCGGTAGCGTCAAGAAGCTCCTTCTGCAGCGCCAGGAACTGCTTCTTGAACCCCTGGAAGAACTCCACGGTAACCCTCTCGACGTTGAAGGCTTCGTTGTGCCTATCGTGGATCTGAGCGGCCGGCAGGGTGTCGGCTTCAAGGGCGGAGAGCCGGATGTGGCTGAACCGCTCAATGGCGGTACGAAGCTTGTCCTCGGGACCGACGGCGATGCGCCTCAATATATGGCGGAGGCGGCGTTCGCCTTCCTTGCCGCGGGTGGTCTCTGACACGAGACGGGGATTGACGAAGTGCCAATGCTGCTGTTTAGGATCGGAGAACACGAGCAGGGAATCGGGAAAGGCTCTCTCGCTGAGCACCTGCTGAGCGATGGCTCGCTCATCGGTGAGACGCAGTCGTGCGCTCTCGCGTTGGCCAGCTTGAAGGGGCACGTAGATGACCTTGAACTGACCGTGGTGGCCTGCGGCTGCCAGGATCTGGGGAGGCGTTGGACACTTGCAAGCCACGGCCTCTTGCGCTCTTTTGGACCATCCGGTGGTGGACAATGGCTCAAGGACAACCTCGTAGTTGAGGTCAGCGAAAAGCTGAGCCAGAGACTGCACCTTGTTCTCCGTAGGTCCGCGAAGCTCCTCAAAGGCTTGCTGGACCGCCAGCCCGCTGTCCTGGTTCTGCGCCACAGGGTCCGCCTCCCTCGTCACTTCGCAGCCTAGCATGGACTCAATGCAATCACTCATACGTACGAATGTATCGTATCGGTGATGAGTCCATGATGCGAGTGACTTGTATTCTTCGCCGACGTCAGGCAGAAGGACAAGTACACAGAGTTTGTCTATCGCATAATAGCACGCAAGGAGGCACAAGCCCCACGATGGCCGTGCTTAGGCGTCGCGTTGTTCTAACAGACCAACCATCATGCCCTCTATAGCTGCTTCTGGCAGCTGGCGGCCATGAAGCTTACGTAGGGCTGCCTGACGCAGTGCGTTATATTCCTCCTCGGATAGGTTGCGGAGCCGCTTAAGTCCCTCTGTGAGACGAGAAGAGGCAGCTTCGTCCGAGGGTGAAGTAGAAGAGAGTGATTGTGGATTTGGGGATACAGCAGCCTCTTGCAGGGCGATTGCCTCTCCAATGATGTAGGGCAGCAGACCTGCGTCACGGGCTCCCCGTTGGGCTGCCAGGTCTATGGCAGCCTCGATCTCTTCTGGGGCGTAGCCCTGTTCCTGAAGCTCCTGTATGACTGTAGCAGCTCTCTCTCTCTTCTGGCGTGAAGGGTGCCTCTCCCCTATCGCTTCGAGGAACCGACTCGCAAAATCGAACAGGTCCCTAGAGAGAGAGTCCCTTATTGTAGAATCCCTTATTGTTATGTAGTCCGATTTTTGGACTACCGGTAGTCCGATTTTCGGACTACCCCTGTTCGCAGAGGAAATGGGGTAGTCCGATTTTTGGACTACTCCCAACGTATGTTCGCTTTTGGAAGACCCCTCAGACGGAGTTGTAGAAGACGAGGAATCGCTGTTTGTATCGCCAGGCACTTCCCCGGATACCTCTTCCCCATCGTCCTCGCCAAGGTGCTCACGGACCCGGTAGTAGTTGATTTCGTAGTCGCCCTCGGGCCCAGTCTCGCGGATGATCTCCACAAGGCCCTTCGCCTCCAGCGACTGAATGGCCTTCCAGACACTGCTCCGGCTCAGCCCAGTACCGTAGTCTATGCGGCGGCCGCCTTGGGTGACGATCCCCTCGGATATCTGTCTGGCGCTGATGTGGTCAGCGTTCTTCCCATAGCCGTACGTGTGCCGCATGATGTAGAGGAGCACCTTGACCTCTGAGCCCGAGAGGAAACACAAGTGCTCATCGAGGAACTGGCTTGGCACCGGCGTATACCTGGGCCGCCGGTAGCCACGGAATCCCGCGAAGACCTCCGGTATCTCGTCCTCCCGCCTCCCAGGCACAGCGCTCCCTCCTCAATCCGACCGTTGCTTACTGATGCGCCCGTAAGCCTATTCGCCCGCCTCGCGATGGCCACAAGAATCTGGTGGCCACAATTTCTGTATGCCCACAGATAACTTGTGGCCTAGAAAACACAGCGACCGACGTCGTGTCGGTCGCTTGTGACTTACTTATGCTGGCTACTGAATGCCGACAGCACAAGGTCTTTAACCCCACAGTAAAGTTGTGGGCACAAATAATTTTCGCCCACAAGATTCATGTGCCCACCAAAATGTTTAGGTCATTGACTGTATACAGGTGGCCGTCCTTGATGCCCATCTCGCAGGGCGTGAGACTTATGATACCGACCTCTTCGAGCTCGCGAATAGCCTTGCGGACGGTAGGCTGGCTGAGCCCAGCGCGGGCCGCTATCTCAGGGACGGTGACACGATAGGGAATAGCGCCTTGGGCACCCCAGAGCTGAATAAGGGGTATGAGAACCCCTCGGGCGGCCAAGGAAAGGCGGGGCCAGACGTGGGCAATGAAGGACGCAGGCAAGTGTACCTCGGTATCAAGAGGTGTGGCGCGTTCTGCGTCGGTCTCGGCATGGCGAGGTATGTTCACCAGGCCCGACAAGCGCCGCTCGTCGCGTTGGGCTAGTGGGTCTCGATAGCCAGGGACGCGGGCACCGGCCATTCCACTACCTCCTTGGCCAGACGCATATAATCCTTGGCGCCGCGGGAGCTGGGCATGTAAGCGAAGATGCTCTTGCCTACACCAGTGGCTTCGGCCAGTTTGGAGTTCACCCGGATGAGAGTGTGACAGAGCTCCTGGGGGAAGTGAGCACGCACGAGCCGCTCCGCTTCCTGGCTAACGTTGGTTCGCGCGTCATACTTGGTCAGGAGAACATGCATACGGGGGGCGTGTCGGGTCTCCTTCTGCATTTCCTCGACCACGTCTAGCAGATCAGTGACACCCTCTAGGGAGAAGTAGTCTGCGGCGATGACAACGAGCAGATCGGTGGCCGCGTAGATGGCGTTTACGAAGAGGACGCCCAGACTCGGCGGGCAGTCTATGATGACGAAGTCCACGGGCTCGCGGTACTCAGCCAGGGAACGGCTGAGGCGGGCGTGGCTGAAGGGCCGACCGATCAGATCGCGCTCGATTCGCTGCAGGCGTATGTTTGAGGGTGCCAGATACGAGTTGCCATCCTCTTCTAGCGGGAGGACAATGCTCGACAAGGGAACGGGGCGGTCGGTCAGCACATTTGCCACGGTCAGCTCCAGGTCATGCTTGTCTACGCCCAGGCCCGTGGTAGAGTTAGCTTGACCGTCTAGATCCACGAGCAGCACTCGATGATCTAGACGGGAAAGCGCACAGCTCAGATTGATGGCGGTAATGGTCTTGGCCACCCCGCCCTTCTGGTTGACGACGGCTATAATCCGCCGTTCCTCCGGACGGGTAGGACGACGTGTCCTGATTGCTTCGGGAAGATCCTCTTCGGGGATAGCCCAGCGCTTTCCATCTCTGTAGGCGCCAGGGTAGACGCCTCGGGCACAGCGGTCCCGAACGGCGTTCGCGGTGAGTCTCTGGAGCCTTGCTACTTCGTCTACCGTGAGTATACGCCCCATTTGGTGATCACCACGACAATGGTAAAGGCCTTTTCCGCCACTTGTCAAGATACAGAGTCGCTATTCTGGGATACACGGCTGCTTCAAGTTAGTCGGGATCCCCAGCCTATTGCTTCGCCGCGCCAGAGAAACACGCTCCGCCGATAGGGGAGAGGGCACAAGAACTTTGTGGGCACAAGATACCTTTCCCCACAAAAATACATTGGCCACAAGTATCTTGTGGCCACAACCCCGTAGAGCCCTAGAGCGCACAGAACGCGCCGGAAGATCAGGGTAGGGGGGAAGGGGACATCCCGGCCCAGAAAACGCAACAGGCGCCGTTCTGACGCAATCTAGGGGCCTTGTGGGCGAGACCTCAGGAGCGGTGGGGTGCAGGGGCCCCCATTGTCAGAGACGCGAGAGGCGGCTTCCTTCGTGGTGACCCTGGCAGCCGCACGCACGGCCCTGGTAGCGGCTAACCAATTGTCAGCGTGCCGATATACCCCCTAACACTCTAACACACTGTGCCTTTGGAAGAGCCTGAGGCGCGAAGGGAAGCAGCCTTATCGCTAATTTACCGAAAAGTATACGCGCGCGAGGGGAGAAAACGTATACATATAAGTATGCAGTTTAGTATATAATTTAGTGTACAACCAAGCATACAATCAAGTATACAGCAGACTATACACGTGCAGGCATCTGGCTCCGGCAAACAAGTGCCGACGGAGGCCCCCGCGACGCTTTCAGATCCACTCCGACGGTGCTGTGAGCCTGTCCGAGTGGGGGACCGAGGCAGGAAGAGCGCCACGGGAGGGTGAAGACGCCGGTGACTTGGCGGCCGGTCCTGATGATGACTGGACTGTGGTCATCATGGCCTTAGAGCCTGTCCCCAAAGGCGTCTTTTACGGTAATCTAACAAACAGCGCTTCAGTAAGTACACGAAAAGCTAAGCAGCAATGGCAACACAGAAGCAGAAAAACAGGCGACCAAACGGGGTTAGGAGTAGGTCGGCAGGATCAGATTCCAGATAGACTAGGGACACGCATTTGCTGCTGTTGCCGGCACGGAGGGTGGGGCGGCCGTGCATATGGATGATCGCAAGGTCATCTGGGGGCAGCAGCCGGATCTCTAGCTTGCTCCCGGCAAGACGCGGCTACGAGCAAGGGAGGAACTGCGGGCCGGGCAGCAGAGGGCGGCGCTTATGGATGAGCTTTTATTCCGCAAACTGCCAGAGGCGAGTCAAGAGCTGATTCGGTTCGCGTGCACCCGGATGGTGCACAGCTACAAGCCCGTACTGACGCGCATCTTCCTCGACGTCCTACCAGTTGAACCGCTTGGTGGCCACGGTGCGCAGGCGCAAAGCAGCAAAGGGTGACTCGACAGGATTGGTCGTCCGCAGAGGGCCCGGTGCTCTCTGGGGAAGCGGAGGGTAACCATCCGTTCCCAGTCCTGGTCAGCAGCCGCCCGATGTTTCACACTGCCCCAGAAGCTCCGTCACCTCCGCCTCCAGCACCGCCTGGAGCGGCTTCTGCACCTTGCCTCGGATCCACTGCTCCAGCCTTTCCCAGGTTTCTTCCCTCACTGCGCCTTTCGTGATACCTTCTCTTGGTGGTAGTCTCCCTGGCAAGCGGAGGTTTGCTTTGTGTTTTGAACATCAGGAGGTTACCGCCAACCTAATTTTCACCTTCACACCTTTCGGAGGGTATCTCACTATGAGCTGTAACACTGTCTATGAGACTGACATCCGAAGTCCGAGCGTGCCGCCCGAGTTCGTGCGGGCACTTGTGAGCACGGTGCGCGGCAACCGCACTGTCTTCCAGATTGACGGCCGGCCCGTTGCCATGAACCCCACCTGGCTACGCGACCACGTCCACGAGATGAAGGGCTACAAGTACTGGGAGACTGATGTGCGCTCGGGCCTCGATCACTTCCTCACCCGCCAACAGCCGTCTGGCTTCCTCTATGAAATGATCGTCCCTATCGACAATGTTCATACAACCTTCGTCCGCCCCGATTGCCTCGAGCTGGACGAGAAGAACGGGCTGGCCTATGTCCGCCTTGAGATCGAGGCGGACGTCGAGTACTTGACCGTTGAGGGTGTATGGCAGGCCTGGCAGGCCTCGGGCGACGACGACTGGATGAGGGCCCACCTGCCGCGGCTCGTCCGCGCCCTGGACTACTGCTTCACCGATCCCAAACGCTGGTCGCCAGAATACGGTCTGATGAAGCGGGCCTTTACCATAGACACCTGGGACTACACCTATGGGGTGCCCGACTCGAATCGCTGTATCGAGGCCGACACGCCCATGGGCATCATGCACGGCGACAGCACGGGCCTGTTTTGGGCCTGCAACCTGCTGGCGGAGATGCTCGAGTACGCAGGCGACGCCGAGCAAGCTAGCGACTTCCGCGGAAGGGCTGCCGCCCTCCGCAAACACCTAGACCAGTACTGCTGGAACGGGCGCTTTTATACGCACATGCTCCACCTGAGCGACATCGTCGTGCCCGGTTCTCCCGAGGAGAATCGCCTGAGCCTTAGCAACGCCTATGCCCTCAATCGTGGAGTCCTCAGCCTGGAACAGGCACGCAGCGTGATCCATGAGTATCAGGCGCGGCGCGAGGAGCATAAAGCCACCCACTTCGCCGAGTGGTTCAGCATTGACCCGCCCTATGAGAAGTGGATGCTCCACCCGCCGGGTCACTATATCAACGGCGGCATCGCCGGTTTCGTTGCGGGTGAGCTGGCGAGAGGGGCTTTTACCCACGGCGAGGAGGCCTATGGCGCCGATATTCTCCGCCGCGTGCGTGACAAGGTTGCGGCCGACGGCACGCTGTACTTCCTTATGACCGCCGACGGCGAGGACATGGGCGGCGGGCCGCGAGGCTGGGGAGCGGCAGCGGTTTTCGCAGCCATCGCCGAGGGCGTCGCGGGAGTCGTGGACCGCAGCAAGCTCTTCGAGTCCGTGGAACTCGCGCCCCGTTGGCCTGCCCTGGGCGACCGGGAGGCCTCAGTCACCCTCGTCTACCCCGCGGGCGGCGCCTTCTTCGCCTACGAGTATCGCCATGACCCCGCGGCGCGGCGAATTGCCGTGAACTGGCGCGGCTCTCATACGAAGAGGCTTCACGGACGCTTCCTCCTGCCTACGGACGCCCACCAGCCCCGGGTAAGGGCCGACGGCGAGGCGGTGCATGCCTCCCTCCTCCGGGTGGCGGACAGCCCCTATGCAGACTTCGCCCTGGCCCTTCCCACCCCCAGCAGCGAACGCACCCGCGAGATAGAGGTAACATACTGAAAGGCCATTGCACCGCTTTCGAGAGGGGTGGGCAGGATGCCGCTGCTGCCTGCCTACCAGCTTCTGATAGCCAAAGAGTGGGCACTTGACCGCTTGACGTCCTAAAGCACAGCCTTTAGAATATAAGCGATTACGAAAATGATGAAGAGTGATGGCGTAGACAGCCTGGCCAAGCTGTTCAGTGCCCTGGGCTCGGAGACGCGCATCCGGATCCTGTGGGAGCTTAGGGACCACGCCTTCTGTGTGGGCGCCTTGGCCCTGCGCTTGGGCCTCACGCAGAGCGCCATCTCCCAGCACCTGACCATCCTGCGCAACGCGGGCCTAGTCGAGGCCGACAAGCGGGGCAGCTATGTTCACTACAGGCTCACTCAGGGCGTCCGCGAGCTCTGCCAGGCGGCTCTCGACGACATCCTGCATGCAACCGAAGGAGGAGAGTGACGATGTGTAACTGCAAGGGCAAGGGCTGTCAGCATCCTGAGAAGCTGAAGGACAAGCCAAAGGACTGCACGCCGGAGCAGATCCGAGAGTGCCACGGGGATGTTGAGAAGCACCCGTGTGAAGAGTCCAGCGGCGATGAGCAAGCCCAATGACAACCCGCCCCGTACGGTCTAAACTCGCCCCCCGACGAACAAGGGATAGAGGCGAACGCCTGTAAGCAAAAGCGGTTGAAAGGAGGGAGAGTAGTGATGGCCGATACCGGCGAGATCCAGGACCTGACAATAGGAACCATCGTGTTGAAGTGGCACCCGTGGGTGTCTTGGGAGACTGTTGCCAAGGATGCGAGGAATAGCGGTGGGGTTTCCGTTCCGCCTGATCCCGGGGTCTATGAAGTCAAGCACCCGAACGAAGAAACACGGCTGCACATAGGGAAGGCGAGCGATCTCAGGATGCGTATCAAGCAGGGGCTGGTGAGAGGGAAGGTGCCCCACTCGACCGGCAAAAAGCTGCGTGAGAACGAGGACATATCGAGGCTCCTCGTTAGGTGGGCACCCACGGACAGGCCAGCGGCTGCTGAGGAAGAGCTGCACAAGCGACACGTGGAGAGGTTTGGCCGCCTCCTCATATACACCCAACACACATAGCGGTGGGCGGGCTTGCTGTTACCCTCGCAGCGGGAGCTCCTGACAGATGCTGATGGGCGCGACGCTACAAGCGAGAAGGACTGGAGGGCGGGGGCTGAGGTTGCGGCGCGTCGCCCCCTCGCCGGTGGCGGTGGGGATCACGGCGGGGGTGTGTGATCCCCGCCCGAAGTGACCCTTGGCAGATGCTGGCGCGGGCGACCCTGTAAGCGATGGGATCCGTTGCAAACCTAGCGGCCTTGACTGACCGGGATCACGGCACACTGGAGGGAAGGGGAGGGTGCTCGGCCGGGGTTGATGGTGGAGTCTGGGAAAAAGTTGCTCCTGTCCGCGTGATACTAGGCCTCAGAAATCCTCGAAGGGCGGCACTGAGGATGGTGCCCAGCGGGGTCGGTTAATCTGTATTATGTCAACTCCTGCAAGGGCTCAAAGGGGGTCGCAACTACGGGAGGTAGTACACGCGGGAGGATCCGCTACAGCTCGAGAAGGGCGCCCTTCACCACTCGAAACCACCAGCGAGGGCAACAGCCGGCGAGGGCGACCGTCCCTCCAGAATGCCCCGTAATGGCCCGTAGACGGCGCCTAGCGCGTTTTCTAGGGCGAGATAGGACAACACAACAATACGACACCCACAACCCCCCCCCACGGTATGCAAAGCCGCCCTTCAGGTGCCCTAAAATCGCACCACGCTGTCCGCACCATCCCGCCATCCTTGAGCCTCTCTACTATCAATGTGTCATGGGGTTGCCATGCCCACTAGGGTCACAACGGTAGCCTCTCCTGCACCACCGCCCGCTCGTATTCGGCGGCTACTTTGTCGCGCCATCGGCCTCGTGAAGCTTCAGCCAAATTGGCTGAAGCTTGTTGTCCCTCCACAATGCCCCTAGATTGCGCGTAGAGGCCGCTCAGCGCAATCTCAGGGCCAGGGCTAGGTTTAGGGAGCTACCCGTCGCCAGTTCCGCACCCAGGGCGCCTTTTTTAAAACCTGCAGAAACTGCGCATACGGCCAGGTCACCCGTGCGGCCACTTTTTAGGCTACAGAGTCCGGAAACTCCCTGCCAGTAGCCGCCCCTAATCCGAACTTGACCTGAGGAGCCCATATAGGAAATCCCAGATCAAGGCTCCGCGCCCCACCTCCCCCTTCAGGAAGGGCATTTCACGCCACCGCGCTGATCTCCTGCCGGGGTTGGGCCCGGGGCGCCGGGCAGGTAGCCGGGTGGTTCCGCGCGAACTAGACAGGAACCAGGAGGTGGAAGCCCATGACAATCCGTGTGCCTGGTGGGGCCCTGCTGTTCTCGATGGTCGTCGCTGGGGCGATGGCGGCACTTCACGCCGCGCCCGCGCGGGGCGATGCGCTCGAGCTCTACGTATCCCCGGAGGGCCGGGACACCTGGTCCGGCACGCTCGCCGCGCCCGCCGGCGACGACGGCCCCTTCGCCACGCTGGCCCGTGCCCGCGACGAGGTACGCAAGGCCAAGGCCGACGGCCGTCTTGCCGAGGGTGCCACCGTCCACGTGCGCGGCGGCACCTACCCCCTCACCGAGACCTTCGAGCTGGGAGCCGAGGACTCAGGCACGGCCGAGGGGCCGGTGGTATACCGTGCCTACGAGCAGGAGAAGCCTGTGTTGGTCGGCGCCGCCAAGGTCACGGACTTCCGGCCCTACAGGGGCGAGATTCTCCAGTGCGACCTCAAGGGCACACCCCTCGAGGGGGTGATCTTCAGGCAGCTCTTCTTCCGCAGCGAGCGGATGGAGATGGCCCGCTACCCCAACGTGGACCCGGAGGACCCCCACTTCGGCCGCTGGGCCTACGTCCTGGCCTCGGAGGGTGCTGGGGTCAGAGACCGCTTCCGCTGCACCGACGACGTCATCAAGGACTGGAGCCGCGTGCAGCACGCCGAGGTCTGTATCCACCCGTCCTACGGCTGGGCGTGGAACATTGTTCCGGTGAAGGCCGCCGAGCGCGAGACGCGCACGATCCGGCTGGCGGGCAATGTGTCCTACGACCTGCAGGTAGGCGACCGGTACTTCGTGCGCAACCTGCTGGAGGAGCTGGACGCCCCCGGCGAGTGGTACCTGGACCGCGACAGCTGGACGCTGTACTTCTGGCCGCCCTCGCCGGTGGGCGAGGGCGACGTGCTGGCACCCGTGGTTGGCTGCCCTGTCAGGATGAAGGGCGCTGCGCACGTGACCCTCCGCGGCTTCACCATCGAGGCCTGCGACGATGACGCGGTGCAGATCCAGGACTGCGAGAGCTGCGTCGTGGCCCAGAGCGTGATCCGCAACTGCGGCGGCTGGGGCGTGCGGGTCTGGGGCGGGCACAGGTCTGGCGCGCTGGGCAATGACATCTACTCCACGGGTTCAGGCGGTGTTTCTCTCGCCGGTGGTGACCGCAAGACCCTCGAGCGCGGCGAGAACTTCGCCACCAACAACTACATCCATCACGTGGCGCAAATCTGGCGAACCTATCGTGGCGGCGTCCTCATCAACGGCGTCGGCAACCTGGCCAGCCACAATCTCATCCACGACTGCTACCACCAGGGCATTGGCATGGGCGGCAACGACAACGTCGTCGAGTACAACATCGTTCACCACACCAACCTCGGCTCGGAGGACACAGGCGGCCTGTACATGTCCTCGCGCGACTACACAGCCCGGGGCAACGTCATCCGCCACAACCTCTTCCACCACCTGGGCGGCTTCGGCAAGGCCAATTCCTGGCAACCCGTCCAGGACGGCAAGGTCAAGTTCCAGTACCCGCAGTTCACCTGGGGCATCTACCTGGACGCGCCGGAGACGGGCGTGCTCGTCTACGGCAACGTCCTGTACAGCGTCCCCATCTGTGGCCTGTTCAACCACAGCGGCAAGGACAACACCTGGGAGAATAACATCGTCGTGGACGCACCGGCCTTTCGCGCCTCGGTCTGGGGCCAGGTGGACCTCTTCAATACCTCCTGGGACGAGCTCCGCCGGATCCGGGACGAGGGACTGCTCGATCTCTACCTCCAGCACTACCCCGACCTGGCCCGTTACAGCGAGCAGGAGCCGCGCCCGGCGACGATGTTCAACTGCAAGTTCGTCCGCAACATCGCCTACTACACCAGCGACGGCGGCAGGTGGCTGCGCGAGAGGAACGCCGACGCGTGGGACGGCGGTCAGCTCCTGTGGACCTATTGCGGCCACAAGGACGACTTCCCGGAGTTCGAGTTCGACTACAACACGGTCTACGCGCCCCCGGGCGTGGACCTCAAGGTCGAGCTCACCCTCCTGCCCGAGCCGCGCCAGCTCCTGACTTGGGATCAATGGCGCCAGACCGGCAAGGATGAGCACTCGGTCTTCGCAGACCCCCTGTTCGTGGACCCCGCGAACCATGACTACCGGCTGAAGCCCGACTCCCCGGCCCTCAAGCTCGGCTTCAAGCCGATTCCCTTAGACAAGATTGGGCCCTACGAGGACAAGCTGCGCGCGAGCTGGCCTATCGTCGAGGCGCCGGGCGCCGCGGCCCTGGGCGATTTCACCACCGAGCGCTACTTCGAGGTGCCCGGATTCGAGCCGACGCCCGCGAGCGAGTTCACACCGCGCCGGGGAGCCGGTAACTGCTTCGCCAAGCTCGCGGCAGGCCAGCCCGTGACGCTGGCCTGCTTCGCTGGCGGCAACCATGCCCAGGGCGGCTGGCTCCCGGCCGTGATCCAGACGCTGCGCGAGCGCTACCCTGGGGTCGAAATCAAGGCCGTGGACGCAAGCATCTGCGGCTGTGCGCGGGGCTCAGGCTTCAGCGTGTACCGCTTCGGTCACGACGTGCTCAGCCACAAGCCCGATTTGGTCTTCGTGGACTTCGCGGCCGACGACAAGGAAACGAACATGGAGACGGTTTTCAGGGCGGTCGAGGGCATCGTGCGGCAGGCCTGGCGCGCCAACCCGGCTGTGGACTTGGTCTTCGTCTACGCCTTTCGGCCCGGCTACGAGGAGGCCTACAACGAGGGGCTGTGCCCCGCGCCGGTCTCGGCCTACGAAAAGCTTGCCGACCACTACGGCATTCCCTCGATCAACATGGGCCATCGCATTGCGCGCATGGCCCGCGAGGATGCGCTGGTCATCCGGGCCTCGGCCGAGGAGGCCGCGAAGCTGGGCGACAAGCCCGTCTTCACCCACGACGGCGTCTACGCGTCCCAAGCCGCCTGGCAGCTGTACGCCGCCTGCATCGCCGACGGCCTGGCGCAGCTCGCGAAGGCCCCGGCCGCCGGTCCCCACGAGCTCGGCCCACCCTTCAGGCCCAACCACCTCGAGGCCGCGACCCTCGTCCCGATCGCGCGGGCCATGGTCAGCGGCCCGTGGGAGAAGCTCCCGCCTGACGACGTGGACGGCCGCAGCTTCGCCCGCCACTTCGACACCGTCTGGTACACGAATACCCCTGGCGCACGGCTGAGCTTCCGGTTCACGGGCACAGACGCCAGTGTCTTCGACCTGGTCGGGCCGGACACGGGCCGGGTGAAGGTCACCGTGGACGGCGCGGAGATGGGGATCCGCGAGCGCGTGGACCCCTGGTGCTACTACCAGCGCCTGTCGGCCTTGCCCTTGGCGCAGGGCCTGGCCCCGGGCGAGCACACAGTCACGCTGGAGCTACTGCCTGATCCGCCTGACCGCAGCGTGCCCATCGCGGAGGCGAAGAAGGCTGGCCGCTACGACGCGAAGGCCTTCGAGGGCGTAGCTTTGAGGTTGGGATGGCTGAGGCTGGTCGGTGAACTTGTGGAGTGAACGCCCGCCGGCTCTGGTTCTGCAGGGCGGGGCTTCAGCCTGGGAGCCCGCCCCCCAGTCCTGGCCCTCAGCCCCCCCGGCCTGCTGCCTGGACTGGGCCAGGCTAAGCACCCGGACAACATCCTGGTGGTCGGCAGCGGCCGCGAGATGCAGCGGCGTCTTCCCAAGTCTGGGCCGCCCACAATCTGCACGATCCCCAAACACTTGCCCTCTGCGTCAAACGAGACAACCGCATCGTTGATGACATCCCCCCGTTTTCTGGACCAGTGAGAGGGTTATAGCCTCGCTACTGCTGTGTGGTCTCCCGCCGCGGCGGCGTGCGCGGTCACGCGGGAGCCTGGAGTGCCGCCGTGAGGGCCGCGAGGGCCTGTCGCTGCTCGAACGTCAGCGCCGCGAGCGCCTCGGCCAGGGCCGCCACCTGCCCATCAGCCTCCGTGTTCGGCGCCTCGTCCAGGGCCGCCACCTTGCGTCGCAGGTCCTCGGGGTTCACGTGAGTG
>JAKORR010000065.1 GCA_029777735.1 Armatimonadota bacterium
ATAGGCTGTCCTTGCTCAGATGAAACACGAGCATTGATGCCGTCTAAGGCGTCCATGTGGCAGGGCCAGTCGATTGGCGGCGCCGGAGCGCCGGTGCCAGATGGTGGCTCTTCTCTGCTGCCTGGGCCGCTGGCTATCCGTCAGGCCAGATGTGAATCGCCCGACCCCTGCTCTGTGCTTCTGCGAGGACCGGTGAGATAGCACCATGCATGAACTTCAGGAGGTTTCTCATCTCGCCCGACAAGTCCTCGACCGCCTCGTGGAGCGAGTGTGCGGAGTCTGCGAGCGCAACTGCTGCCACCAGGGCACCATGATGGGCAGCCAGGACCTGCGGCGGCTGGTGCGGGCGCTAGCTGTGGACGCTGCGCTTGCCGACCGTCTGCGCAAGGGCCTTGTCGAGAAAGCCTGCGAAGTGGCGGCAGATGTAGCGGCGGCGCGCAAAGTCGTCGAGCTTCTCCGCACCTCGGGGACCGGCCAGGCCCAGGACCTGGAGGTAGCCGAGGCCCGAATCAGGGAGTTAGAGCAGTTCCGTGAGACCCTGGCCTCTGGTCTCAGCCTAGACTACGAGGACCTGCGCAGACTGATGCTGCATACAGCCCTGCGTCACAACCTGCTGAGAGCCCTCAGCGTTTTGCCCGGCGGGCATACAGCCTTGGCCCGCTTCGCCGGCGACGAAAGCAGCTTTCGATTCCGTGGGCGACGCATCGCCCCTCCGCGGTGTATTTTTCACAGCCGCACCGTTGGTTGTCTGGCCGGTCGCTGGAAACCCGCCAAATGCGCCAACTTCTTCTGCACCGCCGACCCGAGCCTCCTGGATGCCATCCACAGCCATATGGACTTCGACGACTTCGTGCTCGCAGCCTTTGACCCGATCACCTGGCAGCGACTGCTGGAGCTGCTGGACGCCGAGGCCCGGCTCGGCCCCGAATACCACGAGCCAATGGTCGTGGTCGGACTCGGCGATGAGCACAGGCACGAGCTGGCCGATCGTCTGAACCGAGCCGGAGTACATACACGCCTTCAGCAAGGTATCGGTGGGACGCTGTGGGCCGCTGACGTCGAGCGTCTGGGCCAGGAGATCCCTCGCGGCGAGGGACTGCTGCTTGTGCTGCCGGAACTGTCCGCGGCTGACCTGTACGAGCTGGCCCTTGGCCTGGACCGCCTCCGGCAGGCCAACGAGCAGCGCTTGCTCCTCGTGGCGCCCGCTGTCTACGTGACGCCCAGTCGCCCACCCCATCCAATGTGGACCGAGCACACGATGTCCCAACCCATCGGCTATCTGGAATGTTACCTCCTGGCGGAGGACTCGCAGGGCGCGGGATCCCTGGCCTGCAAGCCCTAAGCGTGAGGCCAACGACCCGGACAGCTCGGGCGCCTTCCTGAACCTCGAGACCGTGCCCAAGTAGACCAGCAGCAAACGGTGACTTGCGACTCCAGCATCCTCGACCGCGACACATGG
>JAKORR010000066.1 GCA_029777735.1 Armatimonadota bacterium
CGGGCGGGTAGTCACAGAAATCTGTGCGACCTACCAGCCGGTCTCCGGCGCCCAGGAAGAACACGACCTCCGTCAGGTTCGGCGACAGGGAGACGACGCGCCTAGGGGCAGCCGGTAGCATGACCACGTGGCCCAGGTCATCCTTCACCCAAGACAGTTGTTTAGAACTGTGCTGTCCGTCCGCCCTGCTTGCAGGCTCTCGCGCCTGAGCAGCGTCAATCTTCACCGGGCGGCCGCACCCGGCCGCGACCAGCGCACAGGCTGCTCCCAAGGCGATAAATAGTGCTCCTGAGGCTCGACGCACTTGCTTCCCAAGGCTCTCCCGTTCCCCGCGCCAAGGCGAATCTGTTTCGATGGCTCTCATACTATTTGAGGTCGTAGGCTGAGCCGTCTACCGACAGGTCAGCTAGTGACGAGTCGTTCGCACTCGTGTTGAACTTCTGCGAGACGGCCTTGACGTGGCCGTCACAATAGGCAACGTTGGCGGTCCCATTGTGTCGAAAGTGCACGTTAGGTCCGATCCAGGCGTACATGGAGTCGCTCGGCGCGCGGAGGAAGTTGTTAGCCGCCATACCCACATAGCTCCACGTCGACCAGTAGGCGCTCTCGGCCAATAGAACGGTCTCGGCTGGTCTCTGCACTTCCCCCAGGGTCGCCGACGGATGCAGCAACGCACCGGTCCCCCACTGGCCCTCGCCACCGAGGTAGGTCGTGTTGTAGGCGTAACCGGTGTACTCCCGGTCGAAGCTGTAGAGGCCCTGGGCAGATGGACAGGCGCTGATTTGGCCGCTGCGGGTGTAGGAGCCGATGAGGCCGAGCGAGCTGTTCATTGTGGACCAGTTGAAAGTAAAGTCCCACGCGTAGGCGTTGTCGTCGTCGCCCGGCAGCCAGTAGGACGACATCGGCCAAGTCTCGTCATAGTCCTGCGCATACATCTGCATGGCCAGGGCGAGCTGCTTGAGGTTGCTCAGACAGCTGGCCTGGCGGGCCTTTTCCCGCGTGCGCGCGAATACTGGAAACAGGATAGCCGCCAGGATCGCGATGATCGCGATCACAACTAGCAGCTCAATAAGCGTAAAGCCCCACTTGCGTGCCATGGGTGCTCCTCCTGAGGGTCTTCTCTTGGATTGTCGTTGTCTTGGCATGTAGCAGTTCTCGCTGCAGAGACTAGGGCTGGTCAGACCCCGTAGCCGTCCACACACCAGGAGGAGAGGCTAGCAGAAGACAAAGGCCGCCCCTCTCGGCACTTGGATGGTGGCGGCCCCTAACGAAAACCGCTCACCCCCTTCCCACGAGAGGATGAAGCAATCAACGCTTACGGCCCGGTCTCCTGGCTTCCGGATCGTCCTATTTTCCGCGCCTTCCCAGGTTGCTGAAAACCCAGTGGCTCTAGCGGATTTCGTCCCC
>JAKORR010000683.1 GCA_029777735.1 Armatimonadota bacterium
AGCAGCGCGATGACAAGAACACCCAGCCCAACCATCACCGCAGCCTGCCACCAGCGTGAAATCAGCTTGGCCATGCGACACCTCCTGTCTGTCAAGGCCTGCATGAGCGGTCTACGTTTCTTGCCTATTGCCTCCATTCTCCTGCGGACTTCTCTGACGATCCTGACCTGGCCCTGAACCCAAACGGACAATAGCAGGTCAGGTTGCTGACAAGAAGCCCTTCTTTGCCCGGCATATGACACAAATTGGTCATGACAGGCGCCGCGCAACGCGCTAAAGTGGAGTTATCACGACGCGCCCGCCAACAAGACCCTTCACAGCCAACTCAACATAAGACAACGACCCGTTCGTCTCGCGCTCCCCCATCCTTTTCCGCCACTCTCATTTGCGCGCCGATTATCAGGAGACTACGAACAGGAAACAAGTGGAAACGAGAAGAAAAGACATGAAATGGTGGTAAATGGTGAGAAAGTGAAATACACGCAACGTCTTGATTTGTCGAATGAGCTGTGATAGAACCAGATATGCGACGTTTTCTCGCGCGAAGCCGACGTTATTGACAAGAGGACATCCCTGATGTACACGCGCAAGGCCCCAAGGAAGCAGCAACGCGTCGCTCTGTATGCCCGTGTCTCCAGCGAGATGCAGGCTGAGGAGGGCGTCTCCATCGAAGCCCAGTTGGCCGAGATGCGCGAGTACGCCGCCAGTCGCGAGTGGGAGGTCGTCAACGAGTTCATCGATGCCGGCATTTCCGGCCGCACCTTCGACCGTCCCGGCATCCAGGCCCTGATGTCGGCGGTGGCCGAGGACGGCGTCGACATCGTCCTCGTCCATGAGCTCTCACGGCTCTCCCGCACCTCCGTATCCGACACCTTCGCCATCTTCGAAGTCCTGGGGCAGGCTGATGTCGGCTTCGCCTCGGTCAAGGAGCCGAACTTCGACCTGTCCACGCCCACCGGCCGCCTCATGCTCTCCCTGATCAGCGCCATTAACGCCTACTACGTGGACATGCTGATCATGCACACCAAGAAATCGAAGCGCCAGCGCGCCCGCATGGGCCTGTACAACCATTCCATCATCCCCTACGGCTACCGTCCCACGCCGGACCCCGACATCCCGCCTGAGATCGAGCCCGACGAGGCCGCGGTCGTGCGCCTGTTGTTTGAGCGTTACGCCACCGGCACCTACTCCCTCCTGGAGCTCGCCGACCTCATCAATGATCTCGGGCACCGCACGCGAGGCGGCGCACGTTTCTCCCGGGACACCGTCACCGACATGGTCCGCAACCCCTTCTACGCCGGCTATGTCGTCTACAAGGAAGGGCAGCGGGGCGAGGTCGGTGAGGTCTACGACGGCCAGCACGAACCCCTGGTGGGCCGCGACCTCTGGGAGCGCTGCCGGGAGGTGCGCCAGGGACGGCGGTACGCCTCCAAGCCAACCTCGACCCAGGAGCGCCCCTACCTGGTGGCCAAGCTGGCGCACTGCCACGTCTGCGGCCGCAGCCTGCGGGTCCAGAGCGCGGAATATGGCCCCTACTACCGCGAGATGTCCTACATGCGCGGGCACGACGATTGCCCCCATTCGCGGCGGGCGGCGCATGCGCCTACCCTGCACGAGCAGATCAGCGGCATCATCCGCCATCTCCACCTCCCTGCCGACTGGCAGGATGAGGTCGCCGCCGCCGTAGGCGACAGTGAGGAAGTGCGCGTCCTGCACCGGCGGCGCGCCCGGTTGGAGACCGAACGCCGCCGTCTCAAGGAAGC
>JAKORR010000684.1 GCA_029777735.1 Armatimonadota bacterium
CACGCAGGCGTACGCCTCTCGTCGTTCGGCGAGGGCCTTCTCCTCTGAGCGCTGCCTGGCAGCTGCCTCTGCGGCGTCAGCTTCGACTTGTCGGAGGCGTACAGCTTTCCGGTCGCTCATGAACTGGTTGAGCGCCAGGGCCGCTGGGGCAATCAGAGCCACGAGCACCGTTGAAAGGTCCATGACAGCAGACGTATCGCCAACCTGGCGCGCAGTGTCGAAGGCTCGCCGCATCTCCCTTGATCAGAGGAGAGTGAACTTGTGAAGTGTGCCGGACCGACTTCAGGCGAGCCGCTGGCGGAGCAGGCCGGGGACCTACTACGACGGCACGCATGCAGGAGATGGTGCAGGCCCTCGGCGAGGTTGTGACGATCGTCGGCCTCGTCATCGTTGCACCGTACGAGGCGGGGCGGCTGGAGCGAACTGAGCCTCAGGTTCTCTTCGATCGTGTCCGGCGCCTCAGCCAGGAGGATCGCCTGTCCATCGCAGAGAATCTGCGCCGATCCCTTGTGTCCGGTGTTGTGCATCGAACCACGATCAGGTACCCGGCCTGTAGCACAGGGTCTTGAACCTATGGCTGTGGCGTCGGGGGTGGATGGGCCGTCCCACCCCATCGGCGAGAGTCGTCGCCGCGAGATGCCAGGTGCTCTTGCAGGCTGACAAGATGAGGGCGACATTGCTGACGATGGAGGGCCAGTGGCGGTAATCGGCTCACACCCACACCCCCGAGTGCTGTTCGTGGGCTGGGAGGAAGACGATCCAGCTCTTGAGGAGATGGCGCGTCTAGTGCCCACAGCAAGGCTCTGGGACGGTTACCCCTCGTCGATCCGTTGGAAGGACTGGGACGCTGTTGTTGCGCGGGCTCCCTTCTCTTATGGCTGGGGTGCTCCGGTCGCGGTACTGGCCCTGAACGTCGAAGATCTTCCCAACACTGAGGCCGAGTCCGGAATAAGAACCGTGTCCAGTGGCAGACAGGCCCAAGTGAGCCCTGAGTTCGAGATCAATGGGGCTCTTCCTGCTGGGCTTCGGCGACTTGTTAGTGACGACCTTGCGCCATGGCTGAGCAGCCAGGACTCTCGACCTCTCATGGCTATAAGCGACGTACCCTTCGCCTCGGAACCCAGATCGGTTGGAGCGGTGCCCCCGCTCTGGTTTGCCCGTGACCCTGACAGCACGATGATCGCCGGGGCCTACAAGAGCCC
>JAKORR010000685.1 GCA_029777735.1 Armatimonadota bacterium
CACGAGGGCGTTGGGCCCTTCAAGACTTCGCAGCAGGCCTACGACATGCTGCATATAGGCGACCCTGGCCAAGCCGCGCGTCTGCAGCGTGAGAGCCGAAGCTGACACGCCTTCCCGAGAAAGGCTGACGGATCTAGCTAGGAGGAATCTACGATGGCACTGAAGGTCGGAATAGTCGGTATGCATGGCATTGGCTTCTCACATTCCGAAGCCTACGTGAAAGATCCCTTGGGAGACCTCGTGGCGATCTGCGACGCCGTGAAGGAGCGCGCGGACACCGCAGCCGAGAAGTACGGGGTGAGAGCCTACTACAGCCTGGAGGACATGCTCAAGGACGAGCCGGATCTGGACATCGTGGACGTGTGCACCGGCGGCTTGGAGAACGGGAGCTGGCACTGCGCCCCGGCCCTCGAGGCCATGGAGGCCGGCAAGCACGTCCTCGTCGAGAAGCCGCTTTCCAGCGACATCGAGGAAGCCCGGGCCATGGTTGCGCTGGCGACCGAGAAGGACGTGTACCTGGGCTGCAATCTCAACCACTACTTTACCGAGCCAGCCGCGCGCGCGCGTAAGTACATCGACGACGGCGAGGTCGGCGAGCTGGTCTACTGCCTAACCAAGATGGGCTTCCAAGGCGGTGAGATCGCGAATTACCAGGCGCCCGGATCTCCCAAGGTCCGCGACTTCCCGTATTTCCACATGAAGGCCTTCATGTCGCACCCCCTCAGCGTCATGCGCTACTTCTGCGGCGATATCACATACGTGCAGGCCTTCATGAACAGGCCGGGCTTCCGCCGGGCCGCAGGTGATGTGCTGCTGTCTACCTGCAGCATCCACGTCAAATTCGCCAACGATTGCGTGGGGTACCTGCTCAGCCAGCGCGGCGATGCCTCCTACGGTCTGGGGGGCTGGTGGAGCGTCGAGGTTGCTGGCACGCGCGGCACCTTTTGCATTGAGAACTGCATCGAGCGTGTCACCTACTGGAAAGCCCCTGACGTTAGGGGCCCCGGGGAGCCCAGCATCGTCGAGCCGGGAGCCGAAGGCGCACCTGTCGTGACCGAATCCGGCACCCATGACTTCGGGCAGACCTTCCCCAACAGGATCCATGCCTTCCTCGAAGACGTCAGTAATGGCGTGCCCAAGCACCAGTTGCGGGCCTCGGGCCGCGATGCTCTGGCTGTGCTTGAGTACACCTTCGCGGCAATGGAGTCCTACGAGCTCGGCGGCGTGGTGGTCAGGCCTCATCCCTTGCCTCCGCTGCCAGTGGACCCGATTACCATGCCCTAGTGGCCTATGGGCTGTTAGGGTGGCCAATGAGCCAATGCTTCGTCGCGTCAACGGAGGTCCTGGCGCCTCTGCCGGACCTCCGTCGTGTTACCAGCCGCTGTGCGACTGCCAGCCCAACTGCCCACCTGTGGCGTAGCCTATCCAACTTCGACAGTAGGCGTGAGGTGGTGGGAAAGGATGTGGAGGTTGGTTTTGTCACTACATGATCTCACCTCTCTCCGGGGCGCGAGGCTTCCCATAAGATCATCTGTTTGGCGGCTGTGAAGGCCCTGGTGGATTTTTCCCTCTCCAGGGGCCATGGTGCCCTTCGCTGCCCAGAGCTACGTGGGGCTGTATCCCGCCGGCGGGGGCTCAGCGGGGGCTTCGGGGAGCCCAGTACAAGATCCGCACTCACGGGCACAGCCAGAGAATCTACCTCTTTGCGCCTTGGACGCCCACACCAGCTAGCTCTGTGCCAGCTTCTGGCTCCGCAAGCCCTCTTGGAGGCCGTCCTACGGGAATCTCTCGGCCTGGTCCTCGACATCTTCGCGGTCCACAAAAGGAGGGACCCGCGAGTTCCTCACCACCTCGGCAGGCCGATGCATCCAAGTCGTTCTCCTGCCTTCCTTCCTCCGCGCCCTGGCTCAACCCCATCGAGGGCCCTTGGCGCGTCATCAAGACCAAAGCCGCCGCCAGACCTGACGCGACGACGTGAATCAACTCCTCGACCACTACCAAGCCCCTTTACTGCTCTCAAAGGCCGCTACCTTCCCCCACCGCTTGCTTTCTGTCAACTCAAGGAACTACTTAGGACCATGCCCTGCCTCCACCCCCTCCACGGACAACGGACTCCGGTCTCCCCTGTTGCACAAGGTCACAGCCGCGTCAGGGCGAACCCTTCCTCACACCGGCATGTACCGGCTCTTCAAGCAATCTGGAGGCAAGAACGATGGTGAACAGTCTTAGCTTGGGAGCTTCTACCGCACTTGTTGCCTTGATAATAGCAGTCACCGCCTTCGCAGCGCTGCCCGACGATCTACCGCCTGCCGAGAAGGCTATCGCCAATACTGTGGACCCCTGGGGCCTGGCCTTCAGCGACCAGCTCAACCGCGTTCAGGGGCGCTTTGCCGACGCGCCCGACGCCGAATTCTGCGTCGGCGTGACTCACGACCTTGTCAAGATTTGGCCCAACAAGTACTGGTTTCGCGGCCCGAGCTTTCTGTCGGCTGTGCAACCGTCGCCCCTTCAGAGCACAACTCTCTGGACCGCCGCGGGCACGACCCAGGCTCTCCAGATAGCCGTCTTGCCTCGCCTCGGCGCCCCCGGGCACCGCTACCAGGTCTCCGCCCGTGTCAAGGACCCGAGCGGCCAGGCTACGGCCATGGTCTTCCGTGAGGTTTTTGTGAAGACCGCTGAACCGGCCTACCCGCGCTATAACACCGAGCGATGGCCAGACCCGCTCGTCCCCGAGCAAGCCGTGGAGCTACCCGAGGGCCTTGAAGCGGGTGTGTTTTGGATCGACGTAACCCTGCCGGCGCAAATGCCTACTGGCCGCATGGCTTGCCAGATCAGTGTCACAAACGGCTCACAGAGCTGTCGCGTGGAGGTGCCGATCCGAGTTGTAGGCGGACTCAACCTGCAGCCCAAGGCCTACCCCTTTGTGGGCTGGTTTCGGCCCAAATGGGGAGGCGGCACGCTTACCGATGAGCAGTATCGCGGGATGTGCGAGCTGGTCCTCGCGCACCACCTGATGCCTATCGACGCCCTAAAGGGGTACTGGGACCCGGCCAACCCGGCCCGCTTGGACGATTTTCAAAAGTTCCTCGTTGACCGTGGGCAGACGATCTTCGACCTGGGCAGCGTGGAAGCCAAGGGCTTCCAGGCCCTCTACGACCACGTCAAACAGGCTGGGTGGCTAGATCAGGCGTGCGTATACAGCAGCGCAGACGAGCCAGACGACGTTACCTTTAGAGAGAAAAACATTCCCTTCTGTCGCATGGTCCGCGAGCAGTTCCCCGGCCTGAAGGTCTATTTGGCCTCCGAGTGGCACCAGAACATGGACCAGGGCTGCGACATCTGGATGACGGACATCTCATCGGAGCAGTACATCCCAGAGCAGCACAAGAGCTTGAAACATCCGCAGTTGTGGCATTACTACTGCCACCTGCCCGTGCGCTGGCAGATGCGTGCGCCGTTAGTTTTCGCTCCCAATATGCAGGTGGATAACGAGGCCCTCGAGCACCGCCTTGCCCTGTGGATGTCGTGTTACTACGGGGCTAGAGGCGTCTTCATTTGGGCTGGCTTCTCTGCAGGAGACTTACCCGCCGACTTCTGGACGACTCTCGCCCTATCCGACAAGCCCTCGAGTTTTCCCTACGCTGGGGTACACAATGGCAACAACTTCCGTGTCTATCCACCACGAGAGGAAGGTGGGCCGGTGCTACCCTCGCTGCGCCTTAAGGTCACGCGGGCCGCGCTGGAGGACCTGGCACTTCTAAAGACCACCGAAGACCTGCTGGCCGAGGAGAAGATCACGGGCGTGGCCGCCGAGCGTCTACAGGGGCTGCTAAACCCCGTGCCCGGGCTGTTCGTGGACACGCACTACTTCACACGCGATCCGCAGAGGCTCTTGGACCGCCGCGAGGCGCTTCTGAGAACACTAGCCGAGGCGATGCGGTAACCGCCCAGGAAGCACTCACGCCGAGTGGCAGGCCTCGAGGGACACAACCGAACAATCTGTCCCCGCGCCTAGATTCCCGCGAATCGCTGGCTGTGTTCCGCGAACCGCGTAGCGACCTGCTCGCGCGAGGCTGTTCCCGTGGTGCCGATCTGCTGTATCGTTACCGACGCCACACAGTTGCCCAGGACAGCAGCCTCTTGCAGGGTCGCCCCCGAGCACAGCGCGCACACGATCCCGGCTGTGGTGCTGTCACCGGCGCCCACTATGTCTATTGGCGGCGGCACCGGGATCCCAGGCACATGCGTAGCGCTCTGCCCGTCAAGCACCACGATCCCTTCGGCTCCAGCAGTCACGTATACCGGCGCCTGGTTGCGCCGCGCCAACTCCTCGCCATAGCGGTACGCGTCCTCCGCCGTCAGCGTCTCCTCCGTGCCTTCATACCCGCAGGCCCTTGCCGCTTCGAACTTGTTGGGCTTGACGATGACGTGGCAGAACAGCCCGATGTTGGCACGCGAGTCTGCGAAGAACACGACCGCTGGGTTCTCCCGCGCTAACGTACAAACCTCGTCGCGCACACGGTCGTTCACCACGCCCAACTCACGCTCTGCTACCTGATCGGCCACTATGACTGCCCCGACACGGCCCAGCACGTCCCTGAGACCATTGATCACCGCCTCCTCCAGCGCCCGCGGCATCGGCCGGCGGTTCTTGATGTCCAGGCGGTTCAATTCTCTCTCCCGGCCTGTCTCGTCCCGCAACATCGGCTTGATGTAGGTGGGCGTGAAGATGTCGGGACTCTGCGCCAGGTAGGTCATATCCACGCCTGTCGCGGCCAGCCCCTGGCGTAGTTCATAGCCTTCGCCATCGTCGCCCACAACGCCCACCGCGTAGACCCGACCGGTCTCCAAGGCCGTGAGGTTGTTGGTCACCGTCCCCGCTGCGCCTGGGCTGGGCCTCTTGGCCACGACCTGGTAGGCGTCCAGTCCTGTCTCAAGCGACACCTCAGTCAAGGTCGCATCCAGGATGAAGTACTTGTCGAGAAAGAAATCGCCCACAACTGCTACCGCGACTTCTGGGAATCGTGCCAACAGCTCCTGCACTCGCTCTACAGTCACGGACGCCCCTCCGTTCCCATGGCGGTACGCCGCCCAATTGAGCCGGGCCTCCTTAGTTCAACTGCGCCAGGAGACGGCGATACAGATTCGGGAACGTGATTCGGTGCTCGCCCCGGAAGTAAAAGCTCTCCCCGCCGTCTTGTACCGTGCGCACCAGGATCGTCTTCCACGGGCGGTAGTAGTAATGTGGATCGCTCTTGGGTGGTTGTTCGCGGTAGTCGGGTCCTAGATCCACCAGGTCGAAGACAGCCGTCGTAAAGTGCGCAATCTCTCGTTCTTCTTGCCGTGCCACATTCCGGGCCATGCTCAGAGCCTTTAGGTACACCTCTGGCCCCATGACGGCCGTGCCGAAGTTCAGCATGACGCCGCCTTCCAACTGGTCTATAGTGTCAGTCACGGTGAGGAAGTCTCGGTAGGAGCACACTCCGGTCGCTGCACCGTCGAAGTTGGGGTGCTCGTGAATGATGTCGCTGCCGATGCCCACATGCACTGTCACCGGTACACCCAGCTCGTAACCAGCTGCGAAGACGCTTATCTCGCGGTGCGGGAACCCGCGCTCCACGATCATCTTGCCCACGGCCTCGCCAAAGCCCAGCCCGGCCGCCGCCCCTTCGTTCACGGCATCGTTGATCCAGCCTGTCTCTTGCCACAAACCAAACTCGCCTGTCCTGATATACCTAGCCACGTTCTCTGTGGTCGCGCCTATCAGAGAAAACTCGAAGTCATGAATCGCGCAGGCCCCATTGGTGCCCACATGGGTGATGATTCCGCGACGCATTAGGTCGATGATGAACCGCGAGTTGCCCTGTCGCAGCACGTGGGCGCCCATCATCAAAAGCACCTCCCCGCCACGCTCACAGGCCGCCACGATACGGCCCGCCAGCACGTCCAGGTCGGGATCGGGGTAGTCCTCAACCTCTGCGTCCAGCGGCATAATGACCGACAGGTCCAAGTCGTGCGCCCTCTCCGCCAAAGGACGGAGGACCAGCCGACCGCGGTCAAACTGAGGATAAGGCATGGCTACTCCTCCGCGAACAGGTAGCCGATTACCCTTCGGTACTCACGGAAGTCTGGGATGATTATGTCTGCACCGGCGTCTATCAGGCGGTTGCGTTTCCACTCATCGATGCCCTCGCGGCGCGCCTCGTCCGTCGCCACGCCCACGGCAATTCCCCCCACTTCCTTCGTGTTCTCGATCTCTACGTAACCGTCGCCAAAGCCCACGAACTCGCTGCCATGCAGGTGGTTGTCCTTGATGATTTGTTTGATGAGTATGGCTTTGGAGAAACTTTCGTAGTTGTCGAGCGCGCCGTAAATGCGGTCCTCGAAGTACGGCGGCAGCCCCAAGCACGCTGCTTCGTCCAGCACGTAGGGCTGGTCGGTACCGCTGGCCACATACATGGTAACGCCTCGCTCCTTCAGGGCCGCCACCATGTCCAGCGCCCCAGGCACCGACATCTGCTCGGCTGTGTAGCGACCCTCCTTGAGGCCCTTCACCCGGTCCTCAATCCGCTCCCACAGGAGGTGCAAGTAGTCCCACTTGTACTCCAGTGGGTCCTTCGGCGTGCCACCACGCTTCCGCACCTGTTCCGCTAACTCCATCATCTGATAGATCGTCTGCTTGCCTGTCAGCCGCGTGACGAACTCCTGCACTATCGCGTGAATCTCCTCACGTGTCTCACCTGTGTTCAGCGCCATGAGAATATCTACCATCATTGGAATCATGACGCCCTGCCAGCCTTCACGTATCAGGGAAAGAGTGCCGTCGAAATCAAAGAGAGCGAATCGTATGCGCCCACGCTCGATGTTCTCGTTGATGATCTCGATGTAGCGAGCGCCTTCGAGCATACGCCCGCGAGGGTATTGTTTGAGCTCCATGTTCGCCTCCTGCAGGTCTGTGTTCACTGCCACGTTGTTCCGCCAGTGGCCCTATCGCCTTGTCACCTGGAATCGCGCCTGGCCCGTCTCGCCAGTCAGGATGTCCCGCACTCTCACTGTCCACTGGCCTTGGGCTTCGTTCAGTGCCAGCGGGGTCCGTATCCTAGCCTTGCCCGCGCTCGTGAGGACGTTCTGTGTATAATGCCACTCCGGCTCGCCCCTGGGATTGACCAGCTCGACGTGGAGCACGTGATCGCCCGGAACCCCGGCATCAGACACGACCTGAGCCGTGATCACTAGGTCCTCGCCCATCCCTAGCCTACCGGGCACGGTCACGCGAAGGTCAGTGACCCTGTACGGAAGACAAGCATACACAGATGTATCGCCCGGCGCCACTGTGGCCTCGACCCGGTCCGTCTTGCCCACGTATCGGCCCTCTCGCATGTCGTACACCTCCGCCGACTGCCCCAGCACGAACCGCACCGGGTCTGTGTCTGCGCAGCGTCGATGATCGCGGATGAAGGCGTGAACGGTGATGTCGCCCCGACGGAAGGTGTTGCGTTCGTAGCAGCGAGGAGGCCGGTCGCCCGCCGGATTCTCCGCGTACACGTCGCGTCTAACGCCTGCCAACGCCGTGATCTGCCGCACCAGCTTGCGCGTCACCAAGTCATACTCGGGCAGCAGGAAGTTGAGGTAAATCGTGGCGCCTGATGTCCGCTTTTGCACCAGAAGAGCCGGTTCACCCGTGGCGTGCTGCGCCAGAGCCGTCGCCCCCACTGTTTGCAGCGCCTCTCGTCCATACAGCTCAATCTCGTGACCGGACAGGCCCAGGCCCTCTGCCAAGGCCGTGAACGCGACCTTGGTCTTCCCGTAATTTACAACTTCTCCAACACGCTCCACGCCGAAAAGCCGTCGCAGGGCCGAAGGTTCGCCCCAGGGTTTGCCGTGCTCGTCTGTGCGCAGGCATCGTAGGTCCCCGAGCAGGACACCGCCGGCTTCTACGTAGGCAACCAAGCGGTCCACGAGGTCCGGCGAGGCCGCTACGGTGAAGGGCAGATAGAGCAGCGGATACTTGCGGGCCAGATCCGCTCCGGTGACCTGTTCAGGAGCCAAATAGATATAGTCCAACTGCAGCTCATTCAGGTGCTGACGGAAGTTGAGCGCGCTGCGGAAGTAGCTGCCGTAGCTGTCGGTGCCGGGGCGTTCGTCAGGTTCCGGTTCATCCCAGCTCGACTCGCACCACGAGACCAGCATAGACGGGTGGGACCATAGCAGCGCCACCTGGGGCTTCTCTCTCTCATAGTCCATAAACAGCTTGCCGCAGCCGGCACGCAGGTCGGCCAGGCTCTCCTTAACAGCCAACGAGAAGGGTGTAAAAGAGAGCGTCGGGTATACAAGCGCCCAGGAAATGCCCCGGCCCGGGTCCATGGCATTGGTCGCGTAATAGCTGAGGCCCCGTGAGCCGTGTAGTGCGAGCCACCAGGGCTCGTAGTGCGCCGCCTCGACACGATGGTCATAGCCTATCCAGCCGTGGTTGAAGAACACCCGTGCCGCCTCAGGGTCCCCACCCGCCCGAGCTGCCCTCGATTGCGGCGTCTCCACGAAGCTCCGCCACAGGTCGAAGATGGCCTTGTGTCCGCTCGCCTTAATGGCCTCAGAGTACTCCTGACCCCAGCCGAAGCCCACCTGAGTGCAGAGCTTCCAATAATCGTTGCCGTTGAAGGGGTCCGCGCCGAAGGTGTTCGTGTGTCCGGTGGGCACCTCTGGCGCAACCTCGTGGTAGGCATCCGTGATGGTCTTGCACGCGTCCACCCACACGTCTGTCATAAAGGTGCGAAAGTCCACAAAGGCCGCGAAGTTCTCCTTGCCGCGCACGTCCTCCGTGCGAGCCCCTCGGACCTCGTCCCAGGCCGTGTACACCGTGCCCCATTCGGCATTGAGCGCCTCGATTGTGCCGTACACGTTCTTCAACCACTCGCGGTAGCGAGTTTGGCAGAAGTCGCTGAAGCACACCTCGTCGCGCTTGTGCCGCGATGTGAGAAAGGCTTCGTCCGTGATGCCCACAGCGTACACCCCATAGGGGCGCTGCTCCGTCGCCGCCTTCCGGGCGGCGGCCTTGTACTCCTCGACCACCGCCGGGTCACTGAGGCACTTGGGCCGGATACCCGTGCCGGAGTGCTTCTCCAGGCGGAAGGTGCCGCTGGGCGGACTCATGTATCCGGCCGCTAGCATTCCGTGCTCGCCAACGAGGTATGGATCAGTTGCGAACTCTGCGTTCAGGCCCAGCTCGCGAACCCTATCTGCGTAGAAGCCTAGGATAGGATAGTGAGACCCTCCTGGTGCCCAACTGGTGACCACAAAGTCCTCCTCCACCAGGTGGCGCCCTACTTTGGGCACCTGCACCGCAACCCAGCCGCTATCCTGCTCGTGCCCACCCACGAGCAGCCGCACGAAGGCCTTGTGGTGTACACACAGGGGGGCGCGCACCGGCAGCCCTATCGTTACACGCTGTTCTCCGTCGACCGCGGGCAGTTCCTTGCGTACCTCGGCGGTAAGGCGCCCAAAGGCGTCGATGAGCTGCGCCTGGACTGCCACGGCAACCCCGGGGGCCGCGGCCACTTGCACTGTAAGCCCGACCGTATCATCGCCTGGCGCATACTCTTCTTTGTCTGCAACAAGCGCCGTCAGACGAGCTGACTGTGGCCTCTCCAGCGCGAAACTGCCCGAGTTAACGACGTGCCCCTGGGCGTCGAGCAGCGCGACGTCCGCAAACACCTTGCCTGCCGGGAAGTCCCTTGGCACGTCGACCTGCACGGTCCCGTCTGGCCCGATGGCCAGTTCACGCGGCTGGGTGCGCAGCGGCGGCCTATCGAAGCGAATCTCGCGACCGCTCCGCAAAACCACCCTGGCCCGCACGTCCGTAGGTGAACCTTCGATCTTGAGCACCAACGTCTCGGGCGTGGACTGGCCAGGGCTGAGGGTGAGGGTCCCTCTGGTGGGGCGACCGGCCGCCCACAAGATGCTTCGGACAAGCAGCGAGTACCACCATTCCCAGTACTCGAACTGTCGCGTCTTGTACGCCGCCTTGTTGTTCTCTGTTGGCACAAGACCCCATACGCGCGATACATCCAGGGGGAAGAGTAAGCGCACCACCTTGCCCTTGCCCACTGTTCCAACGTCGATCGACGCCAGGATACTTTCAGGCATCAGCGACCACGGTACGCCCGCCCGCAGAGGGTGATCGTCGCCTGTGGCCGTCAATTCCTCTGTTTTCACAAAGCTCGACGACCGGCCAAAGCCCTCCAGCACCACCAGACCCGCGCCCTCCTCTACCCGCTCGCGAATGTTCTTGGCCAGGGCCTCCGGCAGGCGGCTGGCGACCACGTAGATTTCGTATTCGCCCGCCTTGAGCCGCTGCATGGCCCGCCGTCCAGTCTCCGAGACGCACTCGTTGCCCTCATAGCCGGTGTGCACGACATCCTGATCCAGGTCCATACGCTGCGCCAGTTCGATGCTATCGCGCAGCTCCCGGAAGTTGCGTATCGTCACCAGCGCCTTGACCGGCCCGCCCGGCAGGGGGGAGGCCCAGTCGAAGTGGGGCGTCTCGGCCGGTGGTCCCAGCGGCCTGTCGATCTCCCGGAGGGAAAGTTGCCCGATGATCGCGAACCCGGGCTCTCCTTCCCGTAGTGACACCCGGTCGTAGTAGATGGTACCTTTGCGCGCGATATTATAGATGTAGAGTCGCGCCACGGGATTAGGCGCCACGAAGGTCCCCACGTACTCCTCGTATTCGTCCGTGGGCTGTACATTCCACAGCAGGGGCATCTCGGTCCTGGGCTGGTCCTCGCCGTGTACGATGAGAGCCCCGCCAAGAGCCCCCTCCTCGCCTTTCATCACAAGTGTGATGGTGTACTTCTGCCCCGGCTTCAACCGCACTTCCTGGGTCGCCAGCACGTACTGGCCAGGCGTGGAGATCA
>JAKORR010000686.1 GCA_029777735.1 Armatimonadota bacterium
CGGCTCTTTCAGTCTACCCGTTGATTGCGTTTCAAGTACTCGCTATTCCTTCGCAAGGGGACAGACCACAATGCACAGGGTTACCTTGATACCCGGCGACGGCACAGGGCCTGAGGTCACCGAGGCTATGCGCCGCTGCGTCGACGCCACAGGTGTCCCGATCGAATGGGAGCGCGTGGACGCGGGTGCTGACGTCATGGACCAGCACGGCACGCCACTGCCCGACCACGTCCTCGAGTCCATCCGCCGCAACAAGGTCGCCATCAAGGGCCCGGTCACCACACCGGTCGGCACGGGCTTTCGCAGCGTAAACGTGGCGCTGCGCCAGGCGCTTGATCTGTACGCCTGCCTACGTCCCTGCAAATACTACGAGGGCGCTCGCAGTCTGTACCCCGGTGTCGATCTCGTCGTGGTTCGCGAGAACACTGAGGACCTTTATGCCGGCATCGAGTTCGAGAGAGGCTCGGCCGCTGCCGCTGACCTCATCCGGTTCATCGCCGAACGCACGGGCTCGCACCTTCGGCCAGACTCGGGCATTTCTATCAAGCCCATCTCGGAGTTCGCCACTGAGCGTATAGTGCGCTTCGCCTTCGAGTACGCCCTAGCCAACGGGCGCTCCAAGGTCACGGCGGTTCACAAGGCCAACATCATGAAGTTCTCCGATGGTCTATTCCTCTCGGTGGCCCGGCGAGTCGCTCAGGAGTACGCCGATAGCGGAGTGGAGTTCGAGGACCGGATAGTGGACAACATGTGCATGCAGCTTGTGCAAAAGCCGGAGCTGTATGACGTTGTTGTCTTGCCCAATCTGTACGGCGACATCGTCAGCGATCTCGCCGCTGGGCTTGTGGGGGGGCTGGGAGTAGCGCCAGGAGCCAACATCGGCGATGACTATGCTGTCTTCGAGCCTACTCACGGCAGCGCCCCCAAGTACAAGGGCCAGAACAAGGTCAACCCCACAGCCACCATCCTCTCCGGCGTGCTCATGCTGCGCCATCTTGGGGAAACCCAAGCCGCCAATCGACTGGA
>JAKORR010000687.1 GCA_029777735.1 Armatimonadota bacterium
CCAGATCCTTCACCCGTTCCACGCTCACATTCCGGTAGCCACCGGCCAATAGAGCGCGCTGCACCAGGCCATACAGCGAGTCACACCGCCGGCAGCCGGGCCCTAAGACCAGCAGACGGTGGCGGCTTGGCGGGCGCGCAGCCTTCTCATCGGCAGGGGGCGCCTCTCCGATGTGGAGGGCGCAGTAGTGCGAGACCACCTCCAGCGCAGCTGTGAGGCGCTCTACCTCCATCTCCAGATCGGTCACCCACCGTTCCAGCACCGCGACACGCTCCGCGAGGGAAGGGGGAGCGGTCTCTTCCACGTGGGCGCCGGATGCCGCGTCCGGCGAGAGGATGCGGTCGATCTCCGACTGCGGGATCCGATGCTGCCCGCCCGGCAGCTTCGTCGATCTCAGCTTGCCTTCGTAGATGTAGCGCTTGATGGTGGGAACACTCAGGTGCAGCGCTTCCGCTGCTTCAGCAATCGTGAGGTAATGCACTCCGCTCCTTCAATCCACACGCGAGCACCGATGGCTGCCGCCTGCCACAGTAGCACCCTGGCCATAGATTGCTGGGTGATCCGCAGGTGGTAGGAAGACTCGCCTTCCTATCGGGGCACTCTCCTTCAGAACCAGGGGTACCACCTCATGGCTCGTACAGGAGATCCGGACTCCACGGGGCCGGACCCAGGCCCGCCGTATATCACTCTTCTACGCGCGAGTGAAGCTGGCCTACCGATTCGCCTGGCACCCTTCAGGTTGGGTCAGGCCGAGAGCTCAGTGTCCGAACGCGTTGCTTTCGAGTTCAAAAGCTCAGCCATAGAGGTTCTCTACTACCAGTCTGTGATCAGTGGAGGCATCAGATCGTCTTCATACCGTGACAGGGCCGCCAGGACATTCGGGAGCGTCTTCCGTGCAGCGATGTTGATGCCCACGGCCTGCAGCGGTCGAAAGCTGGGCGCTTCACGCTCGGCGCGGTCAGGCAGGCCCATGTTCTCATACAGGTAAGCGGCAGTGTAGGAGAGATGGGCTTGCATACCCGCTGCTATGGGGATCTCGTTAAAACGCTGCAGGGCCGTATCGTGGCTCCCACTTGCACTCAGGCAAAGAGCTTCAAGGCTCTTCGCCCATCGGTTGTTGGGAGAAAGCGCCAAGGCGAATTCAACCGCGACGAGCGCAGGCTGCGGTTTGTTATCCAGAAGCAGGATGGTTGCTAGTGTTGTGTAAACCGGATGCCAGAGGGGATCCCGCTTAAGGCATATCATGGCCAGCGCATTCGCTGTCGTCAGGTCACCAGCGAATGCCTTGTAGCGAGCCATGAGCAGAAACCTCAATAGATCACCGTCGGGAAGCCCCGAGAATGCCTGGTCACTCCCGGCAGGCCGGGTCGAGAAGTGGCTGCGCAGCGCGCGGAGACCAGCGGTATCCGAAACCCTACGTATCATATCCGCTAGTTGGCGTCTCGCCTTCTCTATGTTCCCGTGCTGGGCACTTAGACAAGCACTATCCATCACCCAATCCGCCCTTGGTCCCCCTGGAGGAACTACGGCGAACTCCGACACTGCTTCTGAGTTTCGGCCCTGCGCGATAAGGGCATGTGCCAGCGCACGGTGTAGAGGCATGGCGTGGGGATAACGCGCCAGGCCCTCCTTGGCCGCTGCCACAGCGGCGGCGGCGTTGCCACTTCGCAACAAGGCGCGCACACGTGTGAACCACCCGGCAGCATCACCGGGGATGGCATTTCCACCCAACTCGGCCGCTGCCTGTCGCCGTGCCGCGCCTGTGCGAACAGCAAGCTCCTCGCGCAATGCCTCCGCAGCTGGCCCCAACTGGTTGAGTTCCAACAAGAGGCTCACCAACTCATGTCGCAGGTCTCCATCGTCGGGCTGCTGGCGAATGGCCAGGCGATACTCGTCAACGGCCTCTGCTTTCTGGCCAGAAGCCCGTAGCGCGGCCGCGAGCTTCCGATGTGCGTCTGCACCATCCGGATTGGCCGCCACGGCCTCATTGCCTGCGAGGACGCGGGCGCGCAGCATCTCTTTCTGACACTCCGCGTTGTCAGGCGCCAGCTCCGAAGCTCGCTTCAGGCATC
>JAKORR010000688.1 GCA_029777735.1 Armatimonadota bacterium
AAGGAAGCTGGCATTGCCCGCGGCCGCCTCCGCGGTACGCCGGACGAACGCCCGCAGGCCGCTCTCCAATGACCCGAGATCCGCGTTGCTTTGGTTCGCGGCAAATGCGAGTTCTTGCATCTGCTCGACGGCGATACCCGTCTGTGAAGCCACCTTGTCCATGGTACTGGCGTAATCGGCAGCCCGCTTGGTGACCAGGGTCAAGCCGGCCGCCATGCCCGAGAACACGAGCGCCGCCCGCTGACCTACTTGAGTTACGCGCTGGAGGTCCACTTGGACGCGCTGGGAAAACTGCTGGACCTTCTGCTGGGCGCGCTGGAGCCCTTCGCTAAAGCGCGCGGTTCTGGCGCTCAAGTCAATTTGTAGATTGGCAATCGTTGCCATCTTGCGCGCTTGCCTCCTTGAACGGCCTAATGAACTCTCGCCAGATGCGAGCACTGGCCTCTAGTGATTGTGGACGCTTACGGCCTAGCAGATCGTGCGGTGTCAACATCTTCCGCTTCCGTACGTCCTCGCCAAAGGCCGGCGTCCGGTGGTTGATGATATTGGCCGCGTGCCAGGCCAACGCTTCCATCATGTGGTCGTAGCGTCGGCGTCGGCCCTCCAGCGCGAGCTCGAACTCCCGCCACGTCATACTCCAAAAGGCATCAAGCGGGATGTCGAGCTCCCAGCAGAGCCGCTGGTACTCGTCATAGGGCAGACTCTGCCCCTCGGGGGGCGCTATGCTTCCCCCTCGTCATTCCCGCCGGTGTAGTCCTCGCCCTCGGCGTCCTTGGGCTTGATAAGCCCTGCCGCCTCCAGGCCCTCAAAAATCTTGTCGATGTAGTAGTCGACCTTGGCGACCTCCAGGTGCTGCAACGCCTTGGTCGCCACCCCGCGGCCGTTGGCGGGGTTGGCCAGGCCCGCAACCAGGGCCTCCCGGATAACGTGGAACCCAATGTTGCCCTCCGATAGCACCTTGAAGAAGGACTGTCCGAGCCGCTGGTCCAACTGCGCCAGCGCATTAAAATCGTACCGCAATTGATACGTGTCTCCGCCAATCTCGATGGGCACGTAGCCCCTCTGTCGATTTGCCATGGTATCCCTCCGTTAAATGATGGAGGGGCGGCGCCGTGGCCGCCCCCGTGTCGCCTCCGTTACGGCGTCACCGGCGTCTGCTCGCCCGTCGGCTTGAGCGTCACGCTGAGGACTAGGCCG
>JAKORR010000689.1 GCA_029777735.1 Armatimonadota bacterium
AATTCACCAAGCTCTTCAACCTGTCCTTAGCGAGATGTTTTTCGCGCCCAACATCATCTTTGTGGAGGGCCTAGAGGACGTCGCATACATCACCACGTACATGGCTCTGTTGGACCGGTGGGAGGACTACCGCCGACTCGGTTGTCACTTGATACCTGTCGACGGTAAGAGCGAGATGATCCAACCTCTCGCAATCGCGAACTGTCTGGACATACCAGCCTTCGCCATCTTCGATGCAGATGACCACGAGGAAAGACCTGACAGAAGACACCAGCACGAGCAGGATAACCTAGCGATCCTTCGTCTTTGCGGTGTGTCCAACCCCGAGGCGTTTCCTACGACCACGCTCTGGGGCGACTGCTGTGTCGCATGGCCCTCGGAGATCGCGAAGGTCGTGGGGCACGAGATCGGAGACGAGGAGTGGAAACGTGTGCGGGCTAAGGCCGATGACGAGTTCGGATACACAAGGGGACTTCAGAAGAATGTCCTTCATATAGCTAGAAGCCTGGAGATAGCCTGGGACGCCGGCGGCAGATCGGCGTCCCTGCAGAAACTCTGCGAGACCATTCTCGCCTTCGCCCAAAAGCACCCTTGAAAACGCAGGCCCTGTCGCCTTCTGTGTAAGAGCGCGACAGGGTGCTTTGCTGTCTGGCCGTAGACCCCGCTTTCTCCTACATCCCCTCTCCTAGTTTCGCGTCACGCTGTCGCCTTCTTGTCCAAAATTGGACAAGGCCAGGTTTCCGTGTTATACTGGCCAAAGAGAGAATATGGCCTACCAGTACAAACGCGAACCCCTGAGCGACGACGAGACTAACGCCCTGGCCAACGCCTGCGAGAGCTTCGAGGAGAAGCTGGTCGTCTGGACGCTGCTGGACACAGGGCTGAGGGTGTCGGAGTTCGCCGCCTTGACCAAGGACAACGTCCAATGGCAGGAGCGCAGGCTTGTCATCCACGGCAAGGGCGGCCCCTACGGTAAGCGCAGCAAGCGCCGGGTCATTCCCATGACCGAGCGGGTGCGCGGTCTGATCGAGTACCACTTCGCCGAGCACAACGAGATCGGCATCAGCGGACGAACCATGCAGCGCATCGTCAAGCGAGTGGCCAACCGCGCCGGGATCGCCAAGCCGGTCACGCCTCACGTGCTCAGGCACACCTTTGCGGTCAACTGCATCAAGAAGGGTGTGTCCACGCGCGCCCTGCAGACCCTGCTGGGCCACGACCGGCTGACCACAACCGAGATTTACCTGAACCTGTCGCCCGAAGACGCCATCCGCGAGTTCCTGGAGAAGTGGTGAGGAGGGAAGCATCCCAATGATACCAGCTTGCGCAGGAGGTCTGGCCTGTGAGTGACCCCGCAGCCATTGTTGATCAGTACGCGGACAAGCTCAGTGCGCTCCTGGCCAGGCTTGTGCCATCACAGCCTACCGAGGCGGACTTCAGGCGGCCTGTAGACGAGCTTCTCGACGAGTTCTGTGACGCTGCCCGCGTCCAGCCCATGAGCCATACCGAATACACCGTCGCGAGCGGGCGCGCGGACGCCGTTTTCAACCGGTTGATCATCGAGTACAAGCGTCCAGGTGTCCTGGGTCCCAATCTCACACGTCGGGCGGCCAACCAAGCCACCGAACAGCTCATCGGCTACATGACTTCCCTCGCCCAACGCGAGCGGCATGTATTGCCGCGTATGGGCGGAGCCGTCTTTGACGGAACACATGTGATCTTTGTCCGGGTCCGTGAGGGGCATCCGGTCGTTGAGGAGCCAGTCCCTGCCGACCGCCCTGCTCTCAGTCGGCTGCTCCACTGGATGGTCGCACTGTCCTCCGGGGTCGCCCTAACACCCGAGAACCTGGTCAACGACTTCTCCATTGACCAACTGCGCACGCAGCGGATCCTGCGGCAACTCAAGGGCGCTCTCGATGAGGCGCTGGCCAACGGAGAGCCGCTGGCGGCGAACCTGTTCCGTCAATGGCGGCTGTTTTTCAGCGAGTCCATTGACTACCAAGAGGCCTTCGGTGGACGCAAGCTGGAGGGCTTGCGCAAGTTCGCCCACCGCGCCGGCATCGGAGTAAAGACGCCGGAAGACGCGGAGCGCTTTTTCTTTGTCCTGCATACTTACTTCGCGCTGCTGGTCAAGCTGCTGGGGTGGTTGGCACTGTCCCGGCACCTGGGCGCGAAGCTGGGCGGCCCGGTCTTCGGCCAACTGGCCTCGCTGGATGATGACGCCCTGCGCGGGCAACTGGAGGAGATGGAGAGTGGCGGCATCTTCCGGCAGTATGGCCTGGTCAACCTGCTGGAAGGCGACTTCTTCCTGTGGTACCTGCGGGCGTGGAACGATGACATCGCCCAAGCCCTGCGGGACTTGCTCAACCGCTTGGACGACTACGATCCCACGACGCTGACCATCCACCCCGAAGAGACACGCGACCTGTTCAAGAAGCTGTATCACTACCTCTTGCCCCGCGAGGTGCGCCATAACCTCGGAGAGTATTACACCCCCGACTGGCTGGCCCAGCGGCTCTTGAGCCAGGTAGACAACGAGTTCTTTACCGCCAACCCCTCGCGTAGTTCCGTTCAGGATAGGCTGCGGCGGCGATTGCGTGAGCTGCGCTGGCTTGATCCCGCTTGCGGCTCGGGGACTTTTCTTCTGCTTATCATCCGGCGCTACATCGAACTTGGGCGCGAACTAATGGTTCCCGAGGCCGATCTGCTGGAGTGGATCACCGCCAACATCATGGGCTTTGACCTCAACCCCCTCGCGGTGATGACGGCGCGGGTGAACTATCTGCTGGCCATCGCAGACCTGCTGGAGCATCGGCGCGGAGAGGTCGCCCTCCCCGTCTACCTGGCCGACTCCATAGCCACCCCCTCGTTGCCCGAGCGGCAACTGGACATGGAGACCGGCAACGCCTACCGGCTCACCACCGCCGTCGGGCGCTTCCTGATCCCCAGGGAAACCTTTGAGCACGACTTCGACGGCTTCTGCGAACTGCTGGACCGGTCAGTACACGCGGGCTTGTCGCCCCAGGCGTTCTGTCAGCGGGTCACACGGGAACTTGGTCTGGAGTTCGATACCTTTGGCCAAGCGACCCTCGCCGAACTGTGTGGGCAGCTTGCGGAGCTGCATCAACAGGGGCTGAACGGCCTGTGGGCGCGGCTGATCAAGAACAACTTCGCGCCCCTCACTGTCGGACGCTTCGACTATGTGGTCGGCAATCCGCCCTGGATCAACTGGGAACACCTGCCCGACGGCTACCGCGAGGACACCCGCGACCTGTGGACTCGCTATCAACTGGCGGGCACCTTCACGGGCGGGCGCCCCCGCTTGGGCGCGGTCAAGGTGGACATTTCCGCCCTGATGACCTACGTAGCGATGGACGCCTACCTTAGGCCCAAGGGCCGACTGGGCTTTGTCATCACGCAGGCGGTGTTCAAGACCGCGGGCGCCGGGCGCGGTTTCCGACATTTCGCCATCCCGCAGGGCAGAGGTCCTGACATCCCTCTACGCGTGGTGCATGTGGACGACATGGTGGAGTTGCAGCCTTTCGAGGGCGCGAGCAACCGCACTACGGTGGTGATCCTGGACAAGGGGGCCCCGACGCGCTATCCGGTGCCGTATACCCTCTGGCGCAAGAAGCGGGGCCTGCCGCGCGGTCAGGGTCTGACCTATGACCACTCGCTCGAAGAGGTCGCTGAGATCACTCGCCGCCACAGCCTGGCTGCCGAGCCGGTGCAGCCCGACGACCCGACTTCCTCGTGGCTTACTGCGCCTCGGGCCGCTCTGGACGGGCTCCGGAAGGTGCGCGGCTCGTCTCCCTACAGAGCCCACGAAGGCGTCAACAGCGGGGGCGCAAACGCCGTCTACTTCGTCGAGAAGCTGATGGAGCGGCCTGATGGCCTGGTCGTGATCAGCAATATCACCGAGGGCGCCAGGGTGCAAGTGCCGCAGGTGCGCGAGGCCGTCGAACCGGACTTGCTCTACCCGCTCTTGCGTGGGCGGGACATCAGCAGGTGGAGGGCGGAGCCATCGGCCTGCATCCTCGTACCTCAAGACCCCACCACGCCTAACCGGGCTTACGCAGAGGCGGCCCTCCAAGCAGACTATCCCCGCACCTACGGCTACCTGAAACGGTTCGAGGAGGTGCTCAGAGACCGAAGCGGATTCAAGCAGATTCTGTCTCGGCGTGAGAGCGAGTTCTATGGGCTGATGGACATCGACCACTACACCTTCGCCCCCTGGAAGGTGGTGTGGCCGTGGATTTCGCAGAGCCTCACCGCCGCAGTCTGCGGCCAATGGGAAGGCAAGACCGTTCTTCCTGAGCACAACGTATCGCTGATACCGTTCGCCTCTGAACAAGAGGCTCATTACGCCGCTGCGGTGCTCAACTCATCCGCTTTTGCGGGGGGAGCACTTGCTTCGTGGTCAGGTGGTGGAGGGGGGATCGCTTCGCCTGCTGTCATGGAGCGCCTCCACCTGCCAGCCTTCGACGCCAGCAGCTTGCACGTTCGCCTTGCGGAGCTTTCCCAGGCCGCCCACGAGGCCGCGGCTACAGGCGACGAGAAACGGGTGGCCGAGATCGAGGCGGAGATCGACGACTTGGCGGCGGAACTGTGGGGGCTGACGGAAAAGGAGTTAGCCGCCATTCGGAGCGCCTTGGAAATTATGTCCTGACTTCTGTTGCTTGACGTGCCCGGCCTACTCCGATACAATGCTGCCACAAGTAGACTACGGTGTAGACAGGGAAGGCTACCGTGATGTCCACGACCACAATACGCATCAGTGAGGAGACGCACCGGGCCCTGCACGCCCTCGCGCGAGAGAGCGGCATGTCCATTGCCGGCCTGATCGCACAGGCAGTGGAGACCTTGCGCCGTCAGCGACTCCTGGAGCAGAGCAATGCCGCCTATGCCTCGCTCCGTGACGACACGGCTGCCTGGGAGGCCGAACAGCAGGAACGCCGTGTGTGGGAGGCTACGCTCCGCGATGGGATGGAAGGGCAGTGAGCACTACCAAGCCCAGCCGCGGCGAGATCTGGCAGGTCGCTCTGGACCCCACTCGTGGGCATGAACAAGCCGGTCAGCGCCCGGCGCTGGTTGTCTCGGTGGACACCTTCAACTATGGCCCGGCAGGGCTGGTCGTCGTCCTGCCCATTACCAGCCGGCACCGGGGCGTTCCTCTGCACGTGCAAGTGAGCCCGCCAGAGGGGGGTTTGAAGCGGCCTTCGGTTATTCTGTGTGATCACATCCGGTCAGTCGCTACGGAGCGGCTCGTCCGGCGCTTGGGGACTGTTTCCACCGCGACCTTGACGCAGGTGGAGGACAGGCTGCGTATCCTGCTGGGTCTATAGGAGGCGCTGCTGTCCCGCCTGCTTACTGCCCACACCTGGCCGAGGCAACAGCGCCATGGCGAACCCTCTGCAAGCCATAATTGAGGCCCTCGAGCAGGCGGCGCGGGAGGCGGACGTGCTGCCGGCCAGCGGGCAGGCCACGCTTGACGAGAGCCATCCCGATGCCGAGGAGCGCGAGGATGCCCTGCTGGCCGCCGGGGAGCATGTCTATGACACCCTCTGGGAGGCGCCTGAGGGGGGCGGCACGCCGCCCCTTTACGCGCCGTGTCCGGCGCTGAGCCGCGAGGAGGATCACCTGTACCGCTACTTTATGGACGGCTCGTTCCGCTCCTACTTCCTGGGCACTCTCTTGGCCCCACAGTGGGAGTCGCCGCTGACCTTCGGGCAGATCGGAGCTTGTGTCCTGCGCCGACAGGACGACGGGACCGTCGAACGGGAACTGCTGCACGCGCGCCAGATCCTGGCGGTTGCCAAGCACTCGGATGCGCTGTGGGAAGCCCTGGAAGCCCGCGCCGCAGACACGGACATCCTGTTGGCCGATATTCTGGAGGGAGACGAACTGAGCGGCGACGCGCAGGGTGACCTGCGGGAAAAGGCGACGGGGAAAGTGCGCTGGCAGATGCACCTGCTGGAGGCGCAAGTCATTCAGGAGTGTCTGCCCCGGCTCGATGGGGATCGCTGGTTGGTGGCCGATGGGTCGCTACGCTTTACGCCTCTGCAGGAGATGCTGTCGGCGGACGGAGAGGTTGCTCCGGTGCTCGGGATCGCTAAGAACTTCCGCCGCGATGTGCGTTTCCGCTACGGTCGCGGCCCCCGCGCCCAGGACCTGACGCTGTACCGCCTCCTGGCCGGTCTGCCTTTCGCGCACCGCACCGCGGCCTTCGGCGCGCTCAAAGGCAAGGTCGTCTTCTGGTACGTTCGCCTGCGCGAGCAGGGACAGATGGAGTACCCGCTGATGGGCGTCATCAAGGCGGAACTGATCAACCCCACCGGGGAGGCGCTGCCGTCGGGACTGATAGACCGCTTGTCGCGCGCGCTGGTGGCGGAGCGCAGCGTCACCCCTCACGGACGCGACCGCCGTTGGCACGCACACCTGTATCCGATCTTCCTGGCGGAGACCGCCGTCAAAAGCTCTTTCTACTCAGCCGAGGTCGTACGGTCAGCCCTGTTGTGGAGGTAGCTACTATGGCAGAGCAGTCCGAGAATGCCCAAGTCCCGCAGCAGCCGATTATCGGCCTGGCGTCGGCGACCATGAACAGCCCCAACACCGCGGACAGCTTCTCCTTCTGGCTGACGCCGGAGACCATCGTCAACCCGTTTGACATCGTGGAGGCCGAGCAGGTAGGCACAGACGGCCCAACACGCACCTTTGGCCTGGTGACTGCCCTGGAACACACCACCGACGCCCCGACGCACCTGTCCAACTTCATCTCCAACGACTTCGGCTCCGTAGAGGCGAACCCCAACACGGTCCGCCAGGGGACGACGGTTGCCAAGGCGGCGGTGCTGTCCAACGACGCGGACGTCTACATGCCTGTCCCCTGTGATCTGCCGGTGCGCTTTGCCGACGAAGGGGGGATACACACCGCACTCGGGATCACGGAGATGCCCGAGGAGTACCGCCTCCCGGCAGGGCTGATCGAGATGTCCAACGGTACCCGCGCGGTAGTCTACCTTGACCGCCGCTATGTTTTGGGGCCGGAGGGCGCGCACGTCAACATTTCGGGCATCTCCGGCCTGGCGACCAAGACGTCCTACGCGATGTTCCTGCTCACCTCCATCCTCCAGAGCGCTGACGCCTCGAAGATCGGGGTGATCATCCTCAACGTCAAGCACGGCGACCTGCTGACCATTGACCAGGAGCCGCACAGGGGTCTGGAGCCCGAGCAGCACGAGATGTGGGAGGCGATGGGGCTCTCCCCGCGTCCCTTTGAGAATGTGCGATACCTCCTGCCGCATGGCAAGGACACGCACCGCACAGGCCAGCCGAACAGTTTCCGCATCCCGGAGCGCGACTGGTTCACCTACGCGTATTCCCTGCAGGACACCTACGACAAGCTGGACCTGCTCATGTCGCAGATCCCCGACCCGTGGGATACCCTGGGCGCTCTCATTGGCGAGATCAGCAACGGGCTTTCGGACCGCAATACGGGGCAATGGCGACCCTCCGGTCAGTGGCAGGAAGTTCGCAACTGGGATAGCCTCCTCAACGGACCGCCAATCTTCGATCCGGAGGCTCGTCAGGCGCAGCAGGTTGGGGAAGTGCGGGCGTCATCTGTGGGCCGGTTCCGCCGCATCTTGCGGCGCATCGTCGAGACCCGGCAGTCCGGGGTCTTCGTGCAGGACCGCGGCAAGCGCATTGCGCGGCTGTCTGAGGAGGTTGCAAAGATCAGAGGCGGGCAGACTCTTGTGGTGGACATCGCCAAGCTGACCGATGACGAGCAGACCTTAGTGTTTGGCGACATCCTGCGGACCATCTACGCCCTCTATGCCGAGGCTGGCATAGACGAGCCGGATCTTCCCGAGAAGGTCATCATCTTCGTGGACGAGCTGAACAAGTACGCGCCTGCCCGAGAGCGAGAGTCACCCATCATCGAACAGGTATTGGACATCGCGGAGCGGGGACGTTCCCTGGGAGTGATCCTGATCGGCGCGCAGCAGTTCATGAGCGCGGTGCATGACCGCGTTCACGGCAACGCAGCCACCACCGTTGTGGGGCGCAGCGGCGCGGCAGAGCTATCCGCCGCCGCATACCGCTTCCTCGACCAAACCATCAAGGGCAATCTCACACGGCTGAGCAAGGGCGAGCTACTCCTCAGCCACGCCATCTTCCGACAGCCGGTGAAGATCATCTTCCCGAAGCCCGCATACCTGCAGGAAGGTGCATAGCAAGATCGGCGCTTCGCGCCCCCCAGCCTGC
>JAKORR010000067.1 GCA_029777735.1 Armatimonadota bacterium
CAAAGAGGGGGGTGGCCAGTGAGCCTGCGAGACCTGGTGACCTCCCGCAACCTGTTCCTGGCCGGTCTGTCCCTCGGGATCCTGGCTGGCCTGTCCTTCGGCTGGTGGCGCTGGCGTCCTGAGCCTGGCCAGTACCACCCGGTCAAGCCCCAACCAGGCTACGAGAACCAGGACGGGAGCACGGTGCTCCCTGTCCAGCCGGCCGGTAATCTCGACCAGCATAGTCAGGCTTTGCACGTCCCGGCAGGCTCGCATGTGGAGACTTCGGTCTCCGTGACGGTTCAACCGAGCTCCGGAACGGCTTCGCCGGGGACACCGGGAGCACCCCAGGACCATTCCAACCTGTCCGGCTTGCCCTCGCACCCGGAACCAATTCCGTGCCCACCAGTGACCGTTGACATCACGGTCTACCGGGATCCGGACGGGTCCAGGCGGGTCGTCGTAAGCAGCCCAGATGGAAAGGTCCTAAAAGGCATCCAGCTGGAGAATGAGGTCGGTCCGCCCAGGCCAAAGGTCCTATTGAACTCGGCCGGCCTGGTCTACGGAACGACTGCCTGGGGTGACAAGGCCTTGGGAGCCTACTACGACCGGGACTGGAAGTTCCTGCGCTTCGGCGGGGAGCTCACCAAGAACACCTACGCCCTGGCCGGACGCCAGGGCTGGGAGGTGCGTGCGAAGATCGGCCTGGTGTTCTAGGCTCGCCAAAGACCGGCGCGCCTGAGCACGTCCCGGTGTCTGACTAGGACCAGGCCGCATTCGTCAGTTGGGGTCGGAGCCACTGTGCTGCCTCGGCTCACGGTGTCCAGCGCGTAGGCCGCGTCCCTGGCGAAGGCCCGCAGGTCGTCGAGCCTGACCTGGAGCTCAATGGCACTCAGGGCTATCGCACTGTCGATTGGGTTCCGACCCACACGCACAGGTCTGGTAGGATCCAGTATGGTGAGCAGGTCCACACAGGTGACTTCTGATAGGTCGTCCCTCAGTGAAGCCCTGGACGGATGCGGGTCGTGCACGACGCGCCCATCCTTGATGACCACGGCATGATTCGAACCAGGGAACCTAGGGCTCGGCACGGATGCGATCAGGTAGCCCTTGGGCATCGGAACACCTGGCACGGCGTAGACGACCTGGAGATTGAGCTCGGCAAACCAGGTCTCGTAGATGCCGGCGAAGTCATCGTTGTTCCCGTTGGGCCAGGGCACATCTTCAAGCTTCATCTCTAGGACGGAAGCGATGCAGGCGGCGTAGCAGTTGCCCCGCAAGTTGTCGAACACGGTCTGGTCAACGGGCACCATTTTGGCCCTCCTCGATGACCAAGTCTTCGAGCATTCTAAGGCTTGCCAGCGCCTGTTCCAGCAAAGGTGATGTGGCTCTGGACATCATGAGCGCACTGCGGATCGGTGCCAACAGCTTTTGAGTGATCATCGGCCTGGGTGCGATGGGTGCAGCAACTCCCAGGCACCTATCACGCATGTCCAGGTCGGCAGTAGACGCGACCGGCGTCCTGAACTTGGCCAGCTCATCATTGAACGCGTCCTGCATCGATCCTATCCCGTGGACGGCTCTGGCCAGGGCTCTTCCCAATTCCTCGAACGTCGGCGTCTCGTGCGACACTGCGCACCTCCTTTGAACTTGTTCACTTCTTGGGGAACTTCTTCGGCTGCCAACCTCTGTGAGGCCGGCTCTCGCGCCAGCTCTTGAGCTTAACCCTACACCAGTCCCGCGCGTCTCTCCACAGGCTGACGAACAGGGCTTGGAGCACGTTAGCGGCCAAGAAGAAGGCCAGCGCGACCACTGCCAGCGACAGGCCAACCCCCACCAAATCTGCCAGAGGCACGTCTCGGAACGGGGGAAACGTCGTG
>JAKORR010000690.1 GCA_029777735.1 Armatimonadota bacterium
AGAAGCGTTGCGCTAGCCCTGTTGATGACCGCGATCTCAGACATTCTTCCGACGCTGTCCTGGGCAGAGGGGAACTGGTCTTTCCCGTTGAATCTCTCCAATTCGCAGGTAGACACGGACGGCGTGAGTGTGATTGCAGATGGCAGTGGAAGGGTTCACGTGGTATGGAGTGAAGCGGGCGAAATACGCCATCGCTATACGGACGGAGGCACCTGGACAGACGCCAATCTGGTATCCTTCGGGGGTTCCCCTCGGCTGGCCGCGGATGGGGAGGGAGGTATCCATCTGACCTTTGCCAGCAGCTTGGCGGGGTCGAGCGATATTTACTACACCGCGTGGCAGGCAGGGACGGGCTGGGGACCGGCGGTCAACGTTTCCCAGACTGCGGAGTATTCATTCGGACCTGCTATCGCTGTGTCGGGGGAGAACCTGGCGATAGTCTGGAGCGAGCTAGTGGAGGATGCGAGCCTGATCTACCTGGCCGAGTCTACCGATGGCATGGTCTGGGCCAGCGGCCCCGTGCCGGGGGCGGAAGGGACTGGCGCGACGGTGGCTCTGCACTCGGAGTCGTTAGTGGTCGCCTGGGAGGACGCATACGACGAGGGCCTGGCGCTGGAGATTTGGGCGGCAGAGCGGACATCTGCGGGGTGGGCATTGCCCATAGACGTCTCCTATACGCCGCTCACCAACTCGTATTTCCCCTCGCTGGCTGTTGGGCCAACGGGTGTCACACTGGCGTGGGAGCAGGCACGCCACAATGGATCGGCAGTGTTCATGTCCAACCTGACAGATGTGGGGTGGAGCGAGGGTCAGGAGGTATCGGTGGGATATCCGGCTTTTTCGCCGGTACTCAGCCAGGATGAGAGTGGCAACGTGCATCTGGCCTGGCTGACCGCCGATGCCGTGCGCTACCGCCGTTGGGACGTAGGACAGAGCGCGTGGGGGCCTGCCTACACTGTCGCTACGGGACTGAGCGATGTGAGTGCCGTGGGGCTGGCAGTAGAGGAGG
>JAKORR010000691.1 GCA_029777735.1 Armatimonadota bacterium
CGCCCGCGAGTACGGCTTTACGCAGGTCTACTTTTACGGTTTAGACGAGGCGCAGGGCGAGCGGCTCAAGTCACAGCGGCCCGCCTGGGAGGCAGTGCATGAGGCGGGCGGCAGGATCTTCGTGTCGGGCTATGCCGAGCACCTGGCGACTGTCGGCGATCTGCTAGATCAGCTCAACCGCGCGGGCAATCCCGAAGGCGAGAGGGCGGATGAGTGGCACAGGCGTGGCCACACAGTCTGGAACTATGGCAATCCCCAGACGCCCGTCGAGAACCCGGAGGTCTATCGCCGTAACTATGGCCTGTTCCTGTGGCGACTAGACTTCGACGGCTCGTGCACCTACTGTTTCATCGACTCTTCGGGCATAAGCTGGAACGACTTGGACTGTGAGACCTACCGCGACCACTGCCTCGCCTATCCGACCATGAACGGCGTGGTGGGCACGCTGGCTATCGAAGGCTTCCGCGAGGGGCAGGATGATGTGCGTTATGCGACTACCTTGCGCCTTGCGGCGGAGAAGGCTGCAGCTGGCGGCTCAGCGGAGGCCAAGGCTACTGTGACCCGGGCAATAGAATGGTTAGAGGGCCTGAACACCAAGACCGCCGACTTGGACGAGGTCCGCGCCACGATGATTCGGTATCTCGAAGAGCTATCCCAGGCCCCCTGAGGCTGGCTACTCGCGCTTGGTCAAAGATTTGCTCCGCTGCGGCGGAAGCTTGCCTGTGGTGCTGAACCAGAGGCCAGTCTGGAACGTAGTAAACCCTGGTAGAGTAGATGCCTCAATACCTTAGCCTGAAGCAATGGCGGGTAGATCCAGGTCAGCAAAGGGGATGCGAAGATGCTTCTTCTACGCGCGAGTCTACACACTGTTGTGCTGTTGGCTCTCGGGGTAGCGGCTTTGCCCGGCCAGGTCCCGGCGGTCGCGGCCGACGTCCCTCGCAACATCGTCCTCATCGGCTGGGACGGCGCTCAGCGGGCACACGTACAGGAGATGATTGGGCGCAATGAGTTGCCCAATCTGGTTGCTCTTGCCAAGGAAGGGGCAATGGTGGACATAGACATTACCATGGGCGCTACCGACACCAAAGCGGGTTGGACACAAATCCTTACGGGTTATGCACCCGAGAAGTCAGGAGTGTATAACAACAGTAGATACGGGCCGATCCCCGTGGGTTACAGCGTGTTTGAGCGGCTGGAACAGCACTTTGGCCCGGACAACATCTTCACCGCTGCTGTGGTGGGCAAAAGGGGACACGTTGACGCCGATCCTCCTACCAAGGTTCCCTTCGAGCGGTGGTCCAAGCGACGGCAGCGGCAAGGCAAGCCCGTGCCGGCTAATCCCACTGTTGGACAGAAGGTAGCCGAGGGGGGCACCATCGTGGAGGAGGATGGCAAGCTCTTCGTGGCCTTTCCTGCGAAGCCCTATTTCTACACCAAGGACCATATGGACCTATGGGTGAACGGGTTGGTCCAAAACGATAAGGTCGGAGCGCTGGCCCTTGAGACCCTCGAAAAGTACAAAGACCAGCGGTTCTTCATGTTCATCCACTTCGCCGAGCCCGACCACGTGGGCCATGCGCACGGTGAGAACTCCCAGGAGTACTCGGACGGCATCAAGTCCGACGACGAGTGGCTGGGCAAGATCGTGGCCAAGCTGCGCGAGTTGGGGCTCTACGACCAGACGCTGGTCTACGTCACGGCCGACCACGGGTTCGACGAAGGCAAGACCAGTCATTCCTACGCGCCCTATGTCTTCCTCGCCAGCAATGACAAGC
>JAKORR010000068.1 GCA_029777735.1 Armatimonadota bacterium
ATCGCGATCCTAGCAGCCATTCTTTTCCCGGTGTTCGCACGGGCGCGGGAGAAGGCCCGGCAGGCCAGTTGCTTGTCCAATCTCAAGCAGATCGGCCTTGCCTTCATGATGTATGCTCAGGACTACGACGAGCGCTGGGGGTTCACAACGTGGGCCGACTGTTATGACCCCTCCAATAACTGGCGTCCCGGAGCCCTGGGCTGGCCCATCTCGTTACAGCCGTACATCAAGAACAGGCAGATGCTGGTCTGTCCCAGCGATTCGGAGAGAGCGTGCTTTTCGAAGAACGGTGGAAACCAAGGGTACTTCCCCATGCTCCAGTTCGCTGGTTACAACCCCGCCGCCGATACTCCATCCGCCCTTGCGGAGGCTTTCCCCCTGAGCTATGCCGCCAACATCTCCCTCGGTTGGAGCGAGAGTACGAACTCGATGGCTCAGGTCCAGAACCCGTCCAGGTGTTTCCTTGTCTCCGAGCTGGGCAAAGGCTCGTACAACTATTCAGTGTGGTATATGAGGCCCGGGTACGGAACACCGACGCGGTGGGAGGCCGGTGCTCGACACAACGAAGGCCGCAACTTCACTTTCTGTGACGGACATTCCAAGTGGGTCAAGGAGCTCTGCCCACCGGGCACCCCCGAGGCCACGGTTCGGGCAACCTACGAGAACGCCGGCATCTACAGCTATCCGTCAACTCCGTAACATAAGCGGTTCGCTACTCTTGGGCGGTGCTGCCGCGCGGAAGGTGGGGTGCCCCTGCGGCGCCGGGGGTGCTACATCACCTTCCGTGCGGCGACGATTAAGTACTCCTCTTCCCCATCGACCACGAGCCTGCGGCCTGCCTGTACCTCTTCCTCCGGCAGGCAGCGCGTCCTGTGGATTACCCTTGCTCCCAGCTTCACCAGCGCCACTTCGGTCTCGCCGCTCACCGATAGCTCCACCGCTCGACAGGTCAGCGGCCTTCGCGTGACGCACCGTCAGCGCTCCTCCCCAGCCTCCCGCGCATACACCTCGGCCCGCCGGTCCAGCCCCGCGGAGAAGCTCATGCCAGTCCCCTCCGCCGATACCGCGCCAGCAGTTCCGCAACCCGTGCGTCACGGACTTGAAGCGTCTCATCGCGCGGCAGTCCTAGCACAAGGCAGATGGCCCCGTCTTTCCGGCCGAGGGCTTGGTGGGTAGGATCCAAGGTCACGGCTTCGACTTCCTCCCTCGGACGGTCGGCGCCAGGCCAGGGAGGCTGGCAAGTGGCAAGGACCGCGCCGACGAGTATTGCATTTATCTCCCGAGTAGAATGGGCCCCGGCGGCCTGCCAAGGCGGGCAACACCGTCACGATCGGCTGTTTTTTTTCCGCCCGTTTTGTCAGCGGTCCTAGGTTGGTTCCGAACCCAGGAGCATGGCCATACGTTCTAGAGGTGAGGCGTGATGCTATCAGGTTTTCCGGGCGCAGTGTGAGGAGATTCCCCTTTCCCAGTATGCCGCGCGGGCGGTGGCAAGAATGGGACCGGAGATTACAATTGAGGTACCTGAGGAGGAATGCACGTGTCTCCAGATGACCACGATGCTTACCAGGACTCGGACGCGGCGGGCGGCGCTGATGAACCAGAGGAGCAATTGGTTCCCACCGAGCCCCACGACCATCCTCCAGAGCAGTTTGAGGACGAAGATGTCCGCTGGATGCCTTCGGACGAAGCCGGCAAGGGGCCCCCGGCCGCCGAGGCAATGATCCCACCGCCTGAGA
>JAKORR010000692.1 GCA_029777735.1 Armatimonadota bacterium
CTACTGAAGGCAGCGCCCCCGGCGCCGCGAGGATCTTATCAAGTCCCCCTCACACCGCCAGGAACCTCGCCAGAACCAAGGATCAACACGACAATGATAGCCGCCCCTATCACCGTCAAGGCCTCTCCTACGAGCCACGCCCGCTGTGCCGCACGGAATTCGGCCACGCTGTTAAAGTAACGGCGCTGCCAAGCCCAGACGTTCCCGTGGCGGCCCATCGCAAGGCGCAATACAAGCCAGGCAAAGAAGAGAACTGTCCATATCACCACAGCAACGGCGGTCAGCAGGTCGGAGCCCTCGGGTGGGTTGAAGGCCAGCCCGATCACCGCCGCTGTGAGCAGAGGGATAACAACGGCGGCAACAAAGATGAGCGCCTCGAGCCCTGCCAGGTGCGGCAAACCATGAGCCAGGGCCCAGACACCACCCCCCAGTGCTGCCGCAACGCTGAAGCCGGCACGCGCCACTTCGGGTGGAACCGGCCCCCCAAGACCCGAGGTGTTGGCCAGTAATACCTCTCGCAAGGCCGGCGGCTGCCCCCAGGCATCTGATTTCTCCACTCGAACCACCTCCAAGCGTGCCCCCCCACCCACTGCCGAGGCGGCAAGACCCACGGCAATTCTCCTGAATGTTTAAGACTCCCCACACGCACCCTTCGTTCGCCTCAACCCTGCTCGACGCGGCGCTGGCCCTGGGCAGGTCCTCTTGTGTCTCCCCTAGGGCAGCGAGCCCCTTCGGTATCAACGACCGTACGTCTTGCCACGACCAGAGGGACAGGACTATGTAGATAGTAGCAAGTAGGATAATCACGCCACAGTATGCCCAGCCCCGCTGGCTGGCACGGAATATGGATCAGATCCCGGAAGCGCCGGTGTTGCCATGCCCAGACATAACCCCTCAGCCCCATCAGCACCCTGAGGCCAAGCCAAGAGGCCCAAAAGAACGCGCAGGCCAGAACGGTAACGCCCGTAGCCGGCGTTCTACCGGCCAGCAGTCTCTGAAGCGTTGACAGGCTACCCACGCAGAGGACAAGGTCCGCGAGGGCAACTGATGTTATACCCTGAGCCAGAGCCCAGGCCCACCCTGAGAGCATCGCGCCAACGTGCAGGCCCGCGTTCTCAACCTGGGCAGGCGCTGGTCCACCTAGGCCGGAGTTGTTCTCCGGCACGGTGGCGGTTGGCTTTCCCGGAGGTACATTCCTTCCCCGGAAGGACAAGGACACTCACCTCTGGTTGGCCCGTTGTGCCGATTCCTCAGCCTATTTTATCCTACAACCAGGTTGACCAGCCGGTCCGGCACTTTGATGATCTTGCGGATCTGCCGGCCCTCCAGATACCGCCGCACGTTCGGCTGGTCTTGCGCCATCTCAGCCACCAGGTCGATGTCGGTTCCGGCAGGCACCTCGACCTTGTCACGCACCTTCCCGTTGATCTGTATAACAACTGTTATCGTCTCTGCCGCGGCGATGGCATCCTCATGGACGGGCCACTGGGCCTCCCACGTGGTTCCCATATGCCCCAAGCGTTCCCACAGCTCGTCGCACAGGTGCGGCGCGAAGGGCGACAGCAGCAACACTAGGCTCTCGACTGCCTCACTGTAGACTGCCCGCGTTACCTCTTCGTCTGCCCCCAGAGCGTCCGCGAAGGGCACCAACTCGTTGGTGAGCTCCATCAACGAGCTCACCGCTGTGTTCAGGTGCATGGTATCGATGTCCTCTGTCACATCGCGGATCGTCTGGTGTGTCTTGCGTCGCAGTGACCGCTCCGCCTCGTTGAGGCAGTCCATGGCCGGGATCCGGGCACGCCAGTCCTCCATGTACAGCTTCTGGTGACCATTGACGGCTCGCCAGACCCGGTTGAGGAAGCGAAACACGCCCTCCACACCCTGGTCGGACCACTCCGCGTCCTGGTCAGGTGGCCCAACGAACAGAATGAAGGTGCGGCCCGTGTCGGCGCCATAGCGGTCCCCAATCGACTCCGGCGTCACCACGTTGCCCAGCGATTTGCTCATCTTCGCCCCGTCTTTGTAGATCATTCCCTGCGTGAACAGCTCTGTGAAGGGTTCCGTGAAACCCACGTGCCCCAAGTCGTACAGTACCTTCGTGACGAATCGCGCATATAGCAGATGCAGCGTGGCGTGCTCGATGCCACCTACGTACTTGTCCACAGGCAGCCAGTACTCCACCTCGACTGGGTCGAAGGGGCCTTCCTCATAGTGCGGATTGGGATATCGTAAGTAATACCAGGAGCTATCGACGAAGGTAGCCAGCGTGTCCACTTCTCTTCTCGCTGGCCCGCCGCACTCCGGGCAGGTTGTATTCACCCACTCCTCAGCGTTGGCCAGGGGCGAACGTCCGCCGGGGGTGTAGTCGGCAACCTCGGGCAGGAGCACCGGTAGCTGGTCTTCAGGCACCGGCACCACGCCGCAGCAGTCGCAGTAAACCATTGGGATGGGTGTGCCCCAGAGCCGCTGGCGGCTCACCAACCAGTCGCGCACGCGGTAGTTCACAGCTCGCTTCCCCAAGCCCTTAGCCTCCAGGTGA
>JAKORR010000693.1 GCA_029777735.1 Armatimonadota bacterium
AAGCACCTGCAGGGCAAGCCGCAATCATCACCTACTAGGATACGTCGTTCCTGTAGAACCCGTCAAGACACCTAAGCGGTGGTGGGCCTGTCAAGCTAAAGTGGGTACGTCACACTTCCGGAAGTGTTCTGGAGTCATTTGGCTCTTGTCTGAATCCGCAGTGCTGCTCTTTGTTCTTTCGGCTGACTACAAGCCGGCCAAGCCCCTCAGCGTTCTGGAGTAGCCGCCGCTGGCATTGCGCCCTGCCTGCAGGATCGGCATGCGTGCGTGGAGCGCACCGTCGATTCCCCGGCTTACAGTCTCAAGGACCCGGTGGCGCACCTTCTCCCGGGCTGCCTGCAGTGACTCTAGTCCCAACTGACGCTCGACATACTGCACAGCCCCTTGTAAGACGCCGCGGAAGTAAGCCGCCATCACGTGCAGCATCGCCATCAGCCCCGTTTCGGACCAACTCCGGCCTACCTTCCGCAGCCGGGCAGAATACCGCTCCACCGCTCCCTCCGCTGCTCCCAGGCCCCGCAGGCCCTCAACGTTCACGCCTCGCTCCTGTAGCCGCACCCGGTAGTCCCGAGTCGACTCCGGTATCGTCTTGAGATCAGCCAGCAGCTTGCCCAGCGCCTGGCGACAACTGGAGTCGACCTCGGCCTCGTGCGCTTTCTCCAGTACCGTCAGGAGCCGTGTGGCGTCGTTCGCCGCTAGCGCTTCCTCCGCCTCTTTCAGCCGGTGCGACTGCCGGCGCAACGCGTGTCTCAGCTCCCGCTTCAGGTGAAACCGGTCGATCTGGTACAGCGCCTTGCGAAACCACGTCACTCCCTTGCGAATCCACGGCGCCCGGTCCCCGTTGATGATCACCCACGTCTCGCTCAGATCGTACTCGCTCTCCAGAAACTCGCTCAACTGCTCCCAACTGTCCCTGCCGCGGTCAGGAACGAAGTCACGCCGGTTCACCAAGCTGTATTCCTGGCTGCCCGCAGTTCGCTTCACCCAGCCCTCATGGATCACGAACAACCGGACTTCCGCCTTCTTGCCACGCTGACGACCGGGCCAGAATCCATCCGCCTCGATGAACAGCACCGGGACACGCCGGGTCCCCGCAGTCGACTCCTGCCGTTGCTTCGTCGCCCTTGCGATCGCCCTCCCGGTCTGGATCGTCCACTGCCGCACCGCCTCATGGCTGACGTGAACCTGGCAGCCCCGTCGCTCCAACTCGGCTGCAGCGCCCCGAAACGAACCGCCGGTCACAGCCGCCTCAACCGCTTCTGCTCGCACCGACTCGCTCACACGCTGCCGCTTGGCCAACCCCAGCGCCTCATCCAGCAAGAACACGTAACACTCTGCCACCCGGTCCCAGTAGTAGCGGCGCTTGAGCGAGATCGGTCCCACCTTCGTCAGCACATCCCGCGACCGCATCTCCTTGTACACATACCGCTCGGGGTCTCGTTTGTTGTATAAGGCCTTGTCCAGCGCAGACAGCACCTCGATCAACGTCTCGCGGTAGCACTCGACCGCAAGGTTCCAAACGTAATCTTCCACGACTTGAAGGGACAACGACGCATCGGCACGAATCTTGTCCATGACGAGAGATGGCCCTCCTGTGTTGGTGTGCGCAACCACAACACTTCTGGAAGGAGCCACCTCTCGTCCTGCTTTTTCAGCAAAGATGATGTGGCTTACCCACGTTAACTTTACTCACACGTTATCGGCAAGGCACAGGGGGCACTCCTGTTGTCAGTTCACAGCGAAAAGGCGACTAGCCCCTGCGACAAATTGCTGGGCGGCGAACTGATGAGTCACATGAACAGGCGACTGCGTTCACACAAGTTGACGGCTCTCCTACCGGTTTCACGCACGTAATGGGTGACTGTCCGACCAAGCTCAAGGTTTACAACAGCCCAACTGTTGGGCAGCACACCGGGCCGCATGCCCTCCACCACCTTCACGGTGGCGATCATCTCCTTCTTGCCACCGGGTCCAAAGTCCCACATTCCCTTCG
>JAKORR010000694.1 GCA_029777735.1 Armatimonadota bacterium
ATCCCAAGCCGCCTCAGAGCCGTCGCATAGCTGTCCAGTACCGCCGTGCGCACGAAGTCGCGCAGGGTGTCGGAACCCCAATCCTCGGCGAGGTAGTGCAACGGAGCCGAGTAGCGATAGTAGCTGACGGGCTTGGAGCCGGGCTCAATGAGCAACTTCTCCGTCATGTACACGGCAAGCCCCTCGTCCAACCACAGGGGCAAGTCGGCAGCCAACGGGTCATCGCCGTGGCTTTCTGCACTTTCGGCCAGCAGTGCGTGAAGGTGCGCATGCACCAGTTCGTGGACCAGAAGATCGCGCAGCGTCAGGCGTGACCTGATACTCCCCTGGCCATCTACTAGCACCTCATCCTTGACAAGCCACTGGTGGCTGGGCAGGCGCATAGGGAGGATAACAAAGCGAGGCGGAACCGTCAGGCCGCTTACCCTCCCGAAGCCGCGATGCTCCTCGAAGGCGCGCGCAATCTCTGCCGGAAGCTGGCCCCAATCATCAAAGAATCGCACGAGCAGAGCGTATCTGGGGGCTGGCAGGTCAAACTCGGCCTTTAGGAAGTCAGCCACCTGGGTAGCCACCTGAGCCACGGAGTCTGCGAGGGATTGCTGGCTAAGGGGGCTCAGCAGTAGCACGCGGCCCCGAAGCACTGCCTTCGCGTCGTCGTAGTACCACTCGCCCATCCTCTGCCACCAGGGGGCCTGGCGCGCCGCCCACAGGTAATAATTCTGAGGCAGGCCCTGGTATAGGTGTCCTCCACTCGTCTGTGGAACTAGGGCCCTGCAGACCCTGACGGCCAGCATCAGGTCGTGTGCGTCTCTCTGGTCTGCCACTCGGGGGTTGCGCAGGTCCACTCGCTCGAGCAAGTCGATGGAGGGCAGCCATGCGGGAGGACTTTCCCCAGCGTGTAGCAGGGGGAGTCCAGCAAGAGCGAGCACGGCAATGAGGACGATGCGCATGGAATCCTCTGAGGCGAAGCCTCCGACGGCCTTCACAGAGGCTTGCGGCCAGGCGTCCAGCGCGCAAACCCCAGGCCGGCGAGCACGATGACCGCCCCGGCTAACTGGACCGTCTGGGGCTTCTCTCCCAGAAACATCGCCGCCGCAGCCATGGCTACGACCGGCACCAGATACTGGTACACGGCTGTCGCCGCGGCGCTCGTGCGGCCAATTGTAGTGTACCACACCGCAAAGGCCCAAAGGCCCGCCAGCAGGCCGATGTAACCCACGAGGAGCGCCCAAGTGAATAGATCGAGCCTGGCCCAGGGTGTGGCCAGCAACTGGGGCAGCGACAAGGGAACGATGGCTACACAGGACAACGCATAGCAGTAGGCTACTGTCTTCAGGCCGCCGTATCGACGTACCAGGTCTCTCGATAGGGCCATGAAGTAGCCATAGAGCATTGCCGAGCCGAGCATGATCAGGTTGCCTGTCAGATGAGAACCGCCGCCCGAGGACCCGGCCAAACCCACTGACAGCACCAGCGTCACACCGACGAAGCCCACCAGCACCCCCAGCCAGTTCACTTTTGACAGCCGCTCCTGACCCGATAGCACCGCGATAAGAGCGGTGAAGATGGGCGCAGAGGTTATCAGTAGCGCTGCCTCCGACGCACTGGTCATATCCACGGCAATGATGAAGGTCACCTGCTGGCCGCCCATGACAACCAGTCCGGCCCAGAGCAGACACAGCAAGTCCTCGCGCCGAAGCATCAGCCGCTCGTGACGCAGCCACAGCAGTAAGAAAAGCACAGGGGTCATGAGGCCGAAACGCACGCCTACCAAGGCCAGAGGAGGCACCGTCTCAAGGACTATCTTGTAGACGACGAAGTTGCCGCCCCAGATAAATGCCACTGCGAGCAGCGCTGGGTCGATCAGCCGATGTCGCGCGGGCTCACCCGGTATGCCCACGGCCGGTGGATGCTCGGGCACTGCCTGCGCCTCGACCCGTGGAGTCATCCCGCCAGGCCGCTGCCGCGTGCTCAAAGGACCTTCTGGTAGGTCCGCCATTCCCGGACCGTCCTGAAGCCAAGTGACTCATAAAGCCTGACAGCATGTTTGCGGAAGGGTTGAGTCACAAGCACAAAGGGCTTCGGTCTGAACCGGTAGGCGTAGTTGACACAGGCGGTGACCAATGCACGGCCCAGCCCCAGTCCCCGATACTCGGGTAGAGTGCCTACCCACTCGATGCAGCAGCCCATCACCTTGCCAGAGCCTGAGTAGCGCGTAAGCACAGCGGCCGAGATCCCCACGGGTTTATCTCCTTCGAGGCAAAAGTACCAGCCTTGGGGGTCGAAGTCGTGCCGGTTGCCGAAGACGTTTTGCCAGTAGCCCAGGGGGGTGTTGTCCTCAAAGACCGCGCGCTTGATCTCGGTCCATGCCGCCTCATCGCCATCGCGCCACGTGCGCAAGCTGAAGCCCTCTGGCAGGCGTGGCTGTATGGGCTCCCAGGCCTCCAGATCCATCTTGAGCGTCAGGTTGCAGCGCTCCCTGTCCACCCACTCGAACCCGTCGGACTCAAGCAATCTGAGTGCAGGCTCGTAGCGCGAATCCACGTGAGAGGCGGTCACGAGCGTCTCGAAACCGCGCACCCTGGCCTCCTCAGCAGCGTGCGCAAGCAACTCCCGGCCCAGTCCCCGGCCACGGTAGTCGGGATGAACCGCGAGCCAGCCTAGCCGTGCGACCCGTCCGCCGCCATTGAACCCAAGGGTCACCAGTGCCACAGGCCGGTCTGCGTGCCAGAGCACTCGGCACGCCTCAGGCGCGATGTCTCCGCGCTGGACAGCACGGCTCAGGTCCTCGGCCGACACCGGCGGTGGATCGGCCGGTGTATAAGCGCTCACCCGTTCCAGCGCCCGCCAGTCATCATAGGCAGCGTTGATTGGCTCGACCAAACTCTCCAACCAACTGATGTCCAAACCTGTGTAGGCGAGGCTGCCCACCATGTTTCTCACCTCGACCACAAACACAACAACGCGCTCCGGCAGCACCGTGGTGTCGAAAAAAGGGACCGCGCCTCGCGCGGCCCTGGCTGTAAGACCCGTACTGTTAACGCCGGCGGAGAAAGGCTGGCAGGTCCTCTTCGTCCTCGTCGAGGGTCGGTACCGGCTCAGGGAAGCTGGGCCGCGGATGCGGCTCGGCCACCGACGCGATTGCGGACTCCTCTTCCTCTTCCCTTCGCGCCTCTGCTCTCGAAGACGGGGCCGCTTCGAAGCCCGTGGCGATGATGGTCACCCGCACCTGGCCCTCCATCTTCTCGTCCACGACCAGGCCCCAGCGCAGATCGGTATCGAACTCGCCAGCGGAAGCAGCCTCCTGCACCAGCCGCGCCGCTTCGTGAGCCTCGCTTAGGCCGAGGTCTGGCCCCGCGGTGATATTCATCAGTACGGCCCTAGCACCGGCGATGCTCGTTTCGAGCAGCGGACTGTCAATGGCCGCCTGGGCCGCATTAGCCGCCCGGTTCTCGCCGCTGGACTCACCAATGCCCATCAGCGCCGTGCCCGCCTCGTGCATTACCGAGCGTACGTCGGCGAAGTCCAGGTTGATGAGCCCGGGCACTACGATGACCTCGCTAATGCCCTTCACGCCCTGCTGCAGCACTGTGTCAGCCAGCGCGAAGGCCTCCTCAATCGTGGGGTTGTCGTTGGTGAGCTGCAGCAGCCGATCGTTGGGGATGACGATAAGGGTATCGACGACGCTCTTGAGTTGGTCCAAGCCCTGGGTCGCGATCTCGGCCCGGCGTCGGCCCTCCACACTGAAGGGTCTGGTCACCACCGCGACGGTCAGAGCTCCGAGTTCCTTGGAGATGCTCGCAATTACCGGGCTGGCTCCTGTGCCAGTACCGCCACCCATGCCGGCCGTGATAAAGATCATGTCCGCTCCGTCGAGGGACATCATGATTTCCTGACGACTTTCCTCGGCAGCCTGACGCCCGATATCGGGATCGCCACCGGTACCCAGACCACGGGTCAACTGATCCCCGATCTGTATCTTCCTATCGGCTGCCGACAGGTCGAGCACCTGCGCGTCCGTGTTGACGGCCACGTACTCAACTCCAATCAAACCGCTCTGAATCATGCGGTTGACGGCGTTGGTTCCGCCTCCGCCTACACCAACAACGCGAAGTTTCGCGTACTCCTCCACTGTCGGCCTCATGCGCTAGCCCGCCTCCTTGACAAACCTACAACCCCATACCACCAATGCTCAGGTCGCCTAGCGATTATACGGACGCCTCTTTCGGAGTGTCAACAACGGCTCCTCCCCAGCGCTGCCACGGCGATTCGCTCGCACAAGCGCATATCCTGCAAGGCATCGCTGGCCGGTGAGAGGCAAGCCTCACCTTGCAGGCAACAACGTACGAAGGCCGCCGCCTCGTTGCGGAAGCCCCAGCTCCAGGGAGGCAGCAGGTCTATCACCTCCTGCTCCCGACCCGCACGGTACACCACCACTCTCGCCGCCACGTTGCGCAGCAGCGGCGGCGGCGTGAGGACATCCACCCGCCCGTCCCGGAAGTAGAAGCTGATGTGTTCATCCCACGAGTGGGATGACAACTGGCCGGTCTCAAGTGACACAAGCCCTTGCCTCAGAGTCATTGCCACCAACCAACTTGGCCCCAGTCGGTGAGCACTGAGCACTTGGGGTTCCGCCTGGGCGAGGAAGCGAAGCAGGTTGATATTGTGGCAGTAGACGTTGACGAAAACCGCGAAGGGGCTCTGCCACTCCTCGGGCAGGAAGTCCGGCCCCAGCACGCGCTCGGCCGCAGGCGGCGCCTCGTCGGTCGTGAACCGCGGGCCGAGGCCTGCGGTCCATTCGCCTCCGAAGCAATGTATCCGCACCATGCTAAGCTCGCCCAGCTCGCCCGATTCCATATACTGCTCGATCAGGTTCTGGGCTCGCTGAACCCCCTCGTCGTACCGCTTCATATAGCCAACCATCAGCAACTTACCGGCCCGCTCGCTGACCTCTGCCATCTGCTGGCCCATGGCCGCCGAGGGCGCCAACGGCTTCTCGATGAACACGTGCTTGCCCGCCTCCAGCAGGTCGAGCACCACTGGCGGATGAAGGGCCTCGGACATTATCGCTACCACCGCGTCCACGTCGCCCATGTTTGCCAGGTCCTGGTGCGACGAGACGACCCTAGGGATGTGGTGGTAGTCCGCTACCATCTTCGCTAGCTTCGGCCGCGCCTCCGCCAGTGCCACTGGCTCGACCTCCGGCACCGAGAGGAAGTTGGGAATGTGAACGCTTTGCCCCATGAAGCCCGCGCCCACGAAAGCCAATCTCAACTTGTCAGCCATTGCAGGCACCTCTTTCCCCACTGATTCGGGGCCCATCGCCTGGCACCCATGGAAAGAAAAGCCCTTGGTGGCGCGATCTTAGTCGAGCAATTCGCCGTGGTGCTCGACGACCTTCCGGATCGCTTTGGCGTGCTGCCTTACTAGCTCCTCGCTGGCGTTGG
>JAKORR010000695.1 GCA_029777735.1 Armatimonadota bacterium
CCGCAGCCGGAGCGCCGGCACGTGGACATCTACTCACCGGAGGAGAGTCATTTTACGGGGGGCTCCGGGGTTGAGCGGGGGACGCTCAAGGCTGAGCGTGAAATTAGGCAGCGGCTGACCCCTGAAACCAGGGCGGAAGCACCCCTGTCGGCCACTTTGGCCAATTTTTGGCCAACACCACTAGGAGCCACGGATGGCACCCCGGACCACACCTGACCGCCTTACAGAAGCCCAGTGGATGCGCCAGTTCCGGGAGCTGGCGCAGACCCTTGGCTGGACGTTCTACCACCCCTGGCTGAGCCGCTTCAGCCCCAGGGGCTTCCCTGACTGCGTCATCTGCCGGCCGCCTCGCCTGATCTTCGCGGAGCTCAAGACCGACACCGGCCGGCTGACCCCTGACCAGGAGAGATGGATCGAGATGCTGCGGGCGTGCGGGCAGGAGGCCTACGTCTGGCGCCCGCGTGATTGGGACGACATCGTCCGGACTTTGCACGGAGGAAGATAATGGTGTGGATCGAATCCCACAGCACCCTGAGAGATCATCCGAAGCTGAACCGGCTCTGCCGGGCGCTGAAGATCAGCAAGCCTGCCGCGATCGGCCACCTGCACCTCCTCTGGTGGTGGACGATGGAATACTGCCCGACCGGGGATCTATCGCCCTACGACGAGCAGGAGGTGGCGGATGCGGCCGGCTGGACCAAGGATCCGCATGACTTCGTTCTGGCGCTGCTCTCAAGCGGCTTCGCCGACCCCTCTAACACCGACCCCGAAGGGCGCATCAAGCTGCACGACTGGGAGGACTACGGGGAGAAGTGGCACCGCCGCCGGCAGGCCAACGCGGAGCGGATGCGAAACGCACGTGCAAAACACGTGCGCAACACGTGCGATGCACGTGCGCAGTGTTCTGATGCTACTGAAGAGTGCACGTGCGAGACACGTGCTGAAGACGTGCAAGACACGTGCGCGAATGACGTTCACGCACGTGTGAAGCTACCAGACCAGACCAGACATGACCAGACCAGACAGTACCATGATCTCCCTAATCTGAGAGATATATCTCATGGATGTGTGGGTGTACCTGTACTGCAGGAAGAAGGGAGTACCGGTAACGGTACAAGGAGGAGATCTGCAAGAAGTCCGGATGCGGTACAGGACTGGGTTACCGGTAGCGGTATAGGAGGCGCACCATGAGCGCTCAGCTGACCGAAATCGCCGGGATCATGCCCGCAATCCGGTCCTTCGCTGTCCAGTCTGGCCTTGTCCCGGAGCATTCCACAGCCAGCCTGTGCCATAAATGCCACGGAACCGGAGGCCACGGGGCCTACTACGACGAGCTGGGTTACCTGGTCCGCTGGAAGGAGACCTGCGACTGTCCGGCCGGCGAGAAGGCCAGAGAAGAAGCCGCTGCTAACGCTGCGGTCTCCCGAGCCCGGAGGATCGCGACCTACCTGCGCGACGCCGGCATCCCCGAGCGCTTCCGCTCCCTGACGCTGAAAGGCAGCCCGCACCGCCAGATCGCCGCCCGCATGGCAAACGCGCCGGAGGACTCCAGCTGGCTGCTTTACGGGCCGGTGGGGCGCGGCAAGACCGCTCTTGCGACGGCATACCTGCAGCGATGGATCCGCAGGATGTGCCGCCGCGGCGTGTTCGTCACGCTGCCGAACCTGCTGGCCGAGCTGCGGGAGACCTACGACGCCGAGACGTCCGAGCTGGACGTGCTGGAGCGTTACTCGCGCACCGGCCTGCTGGTGCTGGACGACATCGGCGCCGAGGCTGTGGGCAACCGGGAGTGGCTGCTGGACCGACTGTTCCACGTGGTGGGATCGCGCCACGCCGGCTGCCGCCCGACCGTCTTCACCACGAACCTGCCCCCCAAGGCCCTGAGAGCCCGTCTGGGAGAGCGGATCTGGGACCGCGTGATGGAGATGTGCGGACCGGAGCGCATCCTCCACGTGGCCGGCCCGAACCTGAGGATGCAGGGATGTGCTCAGGAGAGAACGCAAGGATGCACCACGACGAGCTCGAGCGCAGG
>JAKORR010000696.1 GCA_029777735.1 Armatimonadota bacterium
GGGACGGGGTTGCCGCCAAACCGTTCAAGGCATTTCATTCTGAGCAGGTTGAGGAAGATCGCGGCCGCTGCTGCTGACCGCTCGCCTCCCCGGCTCTGTGCCCCGATGATCAGGAGCACACCCGCGTTGAGAGCGTCTTCCAGCCTGAACGAGGTGGATCCGCTTCCGTCGAGCATGGCGGCCAGGCCCGGCTCGGCCAGCCATGACAGGCGGTTGGCTAGCCCGGCTGTCACTTTGGCGTAGTCGGAAGGACTGTGCTGGACGAGGTCGAGAAGCTCATGCGAGGCATGCGGGGCTTGGCGGATCAACTGGGACAGCCAAGGCTGACTGACGATCATCTTGAATAGCGCGCTGGGGTGTGTCTGCCGACCCAACGCCTCCACTGCGAGCCAAAGCAGGCCACGCAGCCACCTGTGGTCACGTTCTGCGAAGAACTTCTGGTGATCGTGGGGGTCGATCTCGCCGAGGAACGCCATGGCAACCTGTGCGGCGTGCGTCGGAGTCGTGATCTCCGACAGCGGGTTCCAGGGTTTCGACTCCGTCGGCCTATCGACATCCCAGACTGCGGTTGGCAGCGGCGCGGACACTCCGAGACGCGCCTTCGCCGCCCGGATTTCGGCTTGCAGGTCGCCCTTGGTGTCGACGGCTACGGTGGACAGTCCTTGGAGGCAGGCGCACACCACCCATGGGGCGATGACGTTGTAGGTCTTACCGCTGCGTGTAGGGCCGATTACGGCCACATGTCTTGCGACGTGGCCCCAGTCGAGGAAGACCGAGAAACCGGGGCGATCCTCCCCTGGGTCCTGTACCCGGCCCAGTGGGAAGACTCCTTGCTGAAGGGCCTTCACGTGCTGCGGAAGAAGAACTTCGCGGTAGTCAAGGAAGCTCCCTCGCACCCCTGTGGGTGGGCCGTCTCCAAACACGAGGATGCCTCGCCGGAGCGAGCGTGCGCTGGGCTTGACGCGCTGGGCCTGGATCAGCGAGTTGATGCCCTGTCCGACTGCTGAGGCGGCGGACGCCGAACCCTTCAGCATGCTGCCGACAAGACCCCAATAGGACATCAGTTCTTCCTAGCGGCTACGCTCGTCGCGGTA
>JAKORR010000697.1 GCA_029777735.1 Armatimonadota bacterium
CAGAAGTCCACTAGTCGCAGTCGTACCACACCCGAAAACTGTCCTTCGCGTGGGTTCGCTATCGTCATCGCCAGGCTGGCCTTCTGGCCCGGTGCATACAGGCCGTGCGGGTCATCCCAGCGCGCGGCCGTGATCGCCAGCAAGGAACTTTGCTTGATACCGACTGGTACCTCCTGTGGGCGCGTATGCAGATCCGCCCCTTCGTGCACTATGATGTCATCCCAGGCTACCGTGGTCCCCCAGCCGCCGAGCAGCGCGAGCCCGCCCTTGCCAGACGCCTCAGGGTGGTAGGCTTCCGCCATCAGTCGGTCGTCGGCGAAAGCACAGATGCGGCTTCCCTGTAAGGCCACTCGCAAGCGGAAGTCGAAGGGGTCGTTGACGTAGGTCGTCCAGTTCGGGCATTCAGCCAGGACCTTCGGCCCGCCCTCCGCCTGCTCGTCACTGATCGCTAGGTGACCAAACTGGCGATTGACGGCCACGCGAAAGCGAGACTTCACCTGTAGACCGGACCAGTGGCAGGTGGGGGCGTTGATGAGCCGGGCTTCGACCGTGACATCGTTCGCAAGCTCGCCGCGCCAGGCCACGATGGGGTTCGATCGCTCGCTGACGACGTACAGCTGGCCGGCCCGGCACAGGAACTCACCGCCGGTCATTGTCCACCTGTCCCCGGGTAGTAAGCCGTCAGCGTAGTCGAAGGTCTCGGACATCAGGCCGGCCGCGGCGGTCGTGGGAGTCCCTAGCAGGACCGCGTAGAGAAGGACAGCACACGCCATGATTCGCCTTCCTCTCTTGGTGTGACGATATTATGCCTTAGATCCAGCCCTTTGTGCCACGCCCGAGGTCGCCTTGCGGATCTACCGGCATCCGAGTCTTGACGTCTCACCCGGCACGGCCTATCCTCGCGCGAAGCGCCGCTACGCGGGGGGATTCAGTGCTCAAAGGTCTGTTCTTCAACCAAGACTGCACAGACTTCTTCTACAGCCGCGGGCCGGAACAAATGAACAGCGAAGCCGTGGACGCCTTCGTGGACAGACTGGCTTCCCTAGGCGTCACTGCTCTCCTGGTGAACACGAACGCCCAGCGCACGAATTACGCCAGCGAGGTATGGGAGCCACTGTGGACGGGCTACGACCCCACTGGGCCCGACGATCAGCCTGTGCTCAAGCACCAGCCGGCGGAGGGCGTTGCGGCGATGCGCCGGCTTTTGAATAACATGCTGGCGCTAGTTGCCAAAGATGTCGACTACCCCGCCAGGATGATCGCCCGTTGTCGCGTGCGCGGCGTGCAGGGCTGGATCAGTCTGCGCATGAACGACCTGCACGACGTGCATTTGCCCGACAGCCCGCTGCTCAGCACCTTCTGGAAACAGCACCCAGAGCTTCGCCGCGTGCCCTACCGCGACTCGGGCTGGACAGATCGGGCCCTTGATTACGCTCACCCAGAGGTTCGTGACCACTACATGGTGCTGATCCGGGAGAGCCTGGCGCGTTTTGACCCCGACGGTCTGGAACTCGACTTCATGCGCTTTGGCTACCATTTCGCCATCGGGCACGAGCGCGACGGGGGAGTGCTCCTAACGCGTTGGCTGAGCGAGGTACGCGATCTGGTGCTGGACTGGGAGAGGCGGCGCGGTCACCCCATCTCGCTGGGCGTGCGGGTGCCGGCCGATCCCATAACTTCGCGTGAGTTGGGCATGGACGCAGTGGTCTGGGCGCGCGAAGGACTCTGCGACCTGGTCGTGCCCACTCCTTTCTGGACGACCTGTGACTTCGACCTGCCGCTAGAGCTGTGGCGCGACTTGCTGGAGGGGACTTCCGCATCACTTGGGGGTGGGTTGGAGTGTCGCCTGCAACCCTATCCCGGGGCGCCTGCGCGACTGCTGAAGCCCGACGAGGCCCGGGGAGCTGCGACGCACGTTTGGGCAGCCGGCACGGATGTCCTGTACCTGTTCAATTACTTCGAAAGCGGTCACTTCGGAGGCTTGTGGACTGAACAGGACTACACAGAGACGCTGCGGGCCATGGGTTCGTTGGACGGCCTGACTTCGCTGCCCAGGACGCACTGTGTGACCTTCCGCGACACGTCGGCGCCCGGCTATCCGGTGGCCTATTCACTGCCTGCAGAGGGACCAGTTTGCATCTTTCGCCTGCAGACAGGCCCCAGGCCTACGGGCGGCAAGGCTGAAGTCGTGTTGGGCTTGGAGATGCCCGAGGGCGCAAAGCCTCCGCGAGTGCGCGTCAATGCTCACTTGTGCGAGGAAGGGACACTTGCTGACCACAGTTTGCGCGTGCCTGTACCGCTGGAAGTCCTGCGGGACTGTATCACGGTGTTTGAGGTCGAGAGCGCGGGGCCGTCCTACCCGCGTATCATCTCTGTGGCTGTCACCTTCACGCCCTAGAGCCGACAGGCTTAGCCCCACGGGCGGATCTCGGCGGCTGCTGAATAGGCGCCGATACCTACCGTGTCCACCGGACCTTCGAAGCCTGGCCCGCCAGCTCCTACGTAACCTCGGCTTACTCCAGACCGCTCCGGGCTTACCCAGAAGGAGTACAAGCTGCCCCCGCGCAGGTGGAAGCGGAACCTCAGAGGCTTGCTCGCCAGACTCGACAGGTCCTCCACGCCATGCCAGCCCACGCCTCTGATAGTGCTGTCGGCGCTGATGGGTGCGCAATTCTCGCGTGTGAAGGGCTCCACAGGCTGCCCGTTTTCGTCCAGGATTTCGACTCAGAGCTCGCCACCCTTAGCTGCAACATTGACGAAGAGGTACTTACCGCTGAAGCACACTGGACGCGTGGTCAGGCTGCCCCACTTGTTTCCAGCGTCCAAGGAGGCAAAACCATCCCGCCGCAACACAGCCAAGCCAGTGCACGACACGCCCGACTTGGCGGAACCTGGCACGCCCGCCCGTCCACTGACGTAGAAGTACAGCTTATCGCCCACGACTAGGCAGCATCCGCCTGCAGACTGTACGTTGCCCCAGTTCCAGTCGCCGTAGCGCTCCGAGACGGGTATGAAGGCCTCGCGCGATGGCCGGTCCCAGTGAAAGCCGTCGCGGCTGAAGCCCACCAGCACCTCGTTAGGCTTGGCGCGATCGGGCGGCTGCCCACGCCAAAGGCTGAACAGCCCCAGCAGTACGCTCTCATAGGCCACACAGTCCAAGTTGTATAGTTCGCATGGGATGTCGAGGTCCGGGCGCCGAGGGTCCAGGTCATCGGCGCCCACCCACAATGGTGGTTCGCCGCTCTTCCACCGAGCGTCGGCTGCCAGGTCCGCGGTCTCCCAGTATCGCCGGCAGCGTCCTACGCCGCCGGCAGGTAAGTACTCGCGCAAACTGTATACCCACACGCGGCGGAAGGGATTCCAGAAGACGGTCGTGCGGTCGCCGCAGGGCCCAGTACGAGCCACTGGCCTGCCCCAGTGAATGCCGTCGTCCGAGAAAAAGACCGACAGAGCACCCGCGCCCTCGGGGTATGAGTACACCACCATCTTGTAGCGGCGTCGAGGGTCCTTCTCCTCCAGGTCCAGCCACACGGTGGCTGAGTCGCGGCCCGTGGTGTCAACGATGTTGGTGCCGCCTGGCACAACATCCAGCACGGGCTTCTCCCAGTGCACCCCATCGCGCGAGAAAGCATAGCAAGTGGATTTGATATAGCCGCCCATATACCACATCTTGAAGAGGTGCTCGGCTGGATCGTAGAACACGCCGTCACTGAAGACCATGGCCGTCGGCCCGTCCGCCTGCTCCCAGGGTTGGTCGGGCTTCAACACCGGGTTGTCGGTGTAGTACTTGGCTGCGTGAAACACACGGCGCAGTGTCGTAGTCTCCACGAGGAAGTTGTCCACCAGCAACTGGCGGCCCACGTCGATGGGGATTACCGACGGGGGAGAGGCGACGTGTGGGGGCAAGGGCATCGGCTGGCGTGAGAGCTGCACGTCGCGCGGTGGCCAGGGGGAAGGCAGACGGATACCGTTGCACAGAGTCTCCTGGTCCGACATGGCGATACCCTCCCCGGCAAGCAACAGGGCGCCGATGAGCAGTCCCAAAGTGCACCCCAGCGGCCCTCGGTTTGACCAACGCACGGCACAGCCCCCTTCCTGCTGCCCGCAGTCGCCGCAAGCCTCTGAGCTGGCGCCTTCGCCGGTGGCCTTTGCTCAAACCGGCGCCATCAGGTCTTGCGCTGGCGCACCTTGGCCGCGGGGAAGAGAATGTTGTTGAGTATCAGCCTGTAGCCGGGCGAATGCTTGTGCAGACTCAAGTCCGTGGGCGGCTCACCGACTAGATGCGCGTAGTCCTCGGGATCGTGACCGGCGTAAAAGGTGAAGGTGCCCTTGCCGTAGTCGCCGTGGATGTATTTGACTTTGTCCTCGCCCGGAAAATCGCCCAACACGATGAGTGTGTCCTTGAGAGCCGATCGTCGGAAGGCCGAGGTCTGCCCCAAGAAGTCCAGCACGAGGTTCGTATGACACTGCACCAGCATCGTGCAGATGGGGTCTTGCTTGGCCGAGAACTCAAACAGCTCGAAAGTCTCGCCGCGCGACGAGACCCCAGGGTTGGGCGGCTGCACGTCGATGTCCGCGATCTCACTGGCTGCCGCGTTCTGCTCGATCCTAAAGTCGCGAAAGGCAAAGGTGCTACTGAAATCCAGCCTGCGGTTGGCGTTGGGATCTGCGGGTGTACCGTCGATCTGGGCCGGGACGATGTCGATCCCACGCGCGGCCAGAGCCACATCCAGGCTGTCGGCGGCCAGGCACATGGCGAACAGGAACCCCCCGGCCTGCGTCCATTCCGCGATGCGCGTGGCTACCGCCGCCTTCAGGGCTTGGACGGAGGGAAAACCCAGGTCCGCCGCAGTCTGCCGGGCGGTCAGGGTCATCTGCTGGTACCACGGCTCGTGGCCAAAGTTTGCCCAGAACTTCCCAAATTGCCCCGTGAAGTCCTCGTGATGAAGATGCAACCACTCGAAGCGACTCAGGACACCTGACAAGATCTCCCTGTCCCAAACCTTCTCGTAAGGTACTTGGGCGTAGGTAAGGGCCAGCGTGACTGCGTCGTCCCAGGGCTCCTTGTCGGGTGGAATGTACACCGCGATGCGCGGCGCCCGCGTCAGTACCAGGCGCTCCATGTTGCCCGCGGCGATGGTGTTATAGATGCCACCGACTTGCGCGTTGCCCACTGCCTCACAGGCCACACCCAGCTCGCCTGCTCGCCCGTGCACATCGGGCAGGTCGGGCACCAGGAAGGAACCGCCGCGGTAGTTCAAGAGCCACTCGCATTGGTAGCCCCGGGGGGCGTCGAGGCACCAGTACGCCAACCCGTAGGCGCGCAGGTGATCCGTCTGGGCCCTGTCCATGGGCACCAGTAACCATCCTCCCTGCACGTCCTGTGTGGTGCCCAGAGCAACAGTCGCCCCGACGAGTAGCCCCAGGACCTGCCTACGCCAACCGGCTCCTGGGCTCCTGGGCTTGAGGGTTCGTGAGTAATCGAGCGTGCTCAAAACTGCGGCTTCGAGCCTCCTTTTGCCGTGCTGTGGTCTCCCAGAATCTCAGCGTAGGTTGTGCCCATCGCCATTGCTGGCCAGGGCACTGTCTGC
>JAKORR010000698.1 GCA_029777735.1 Armatimonadota bacterium
ACCCCATTTGGCCGTGGCTCGCCACAGGTTAAAGGGCTTCCATGTCACGCCAATTCGGGCCGACCTTTACGTCCACGGTTAGGGGAACCGAGAGCTCTGCAGCGGATGACATCACCTCCCTTATAGCTGGCGCCAGAGTGGCCACTTCCTCGGCGGGGGCCTCCAACACCAGCTCATCGTGAACCTGCAGCAAGAGCCGCGCCCGCAGGGACTCCTCAGCCCTTCGCTCCACCAGCTGCAGCATGGCAATCTTGATGATGTCCGCTGCGCTGCCCTGAATGGGCGCGTTGGTCGCCGCTCGCTCCGCATACGAGCGAATCCTGCTATCTTCGGAGGCGATTTCAGGCAAGGGACGGCGGCGACCGAAGATCGTTTCCACGTAGAGATTCTCGCGCGCCTGCTGAATCGTACTCTCGAGGTACTCTCTGACCTTAGGGAGACGGCGGAAGTACTCAGCAATGAACTGCTCAGCTTGCTGTCGCGACACGCCTATCTGCTGGGCCAGCGCGGCCGGGCCCTGGCCGTAAAGGAGGGCGAAATTGACAGTTTTGGCTACACGGCGCTTCTCAGAGTCCACTTCCTCCTCCGGCACGTCGAAAATGAGCGACGCGGTGTGGGCGTGAATGTCGTCACCCTGCAGAAAGGCCTCGACAAGCTGTGGGTCTTGCGATAGGTGTGCCAGGATGCGAAGTTCGATCTGCGAGTAATCAGCCGAGAGTAGCACCCAGCCGTCTGCAGGGGGCACGAAGCAGGCACGTATCTTCCGTCCCCACTCTGTGCGCACTGGTATGTTCTGCAGGTTTGGGTTGCGCGACGATAGACGCCCTGTGGACGTGATCGTCTGTTCGAAAGTTGTGTGGACACGACCCTCGGCATCCACCAACCGCATCAGTCCCTCTGCGTAGGTTGAACGCAGCTTGGCATATTCGCGGTATTCCAAGACCAGCCGTGCGATCTCGTGCTGTTCGGCTAACTGCTCAAGCACATCGGCGGAGGTGGCGTAGCCCGACTTGGTCCTGCGCCGTCTGGGCAGTTTCAGTTCGTCAAAGAGCACCACGCCGAGCTGCTTGGGCGAGTCGATGTTGAACTCATGGCCGGCCAGCTCATAGATGCGCCGGGCCAGCTCGCTGATCAGCACAGCCAGTTCGTCGCTGAGCTCACGCAGCCGTGCCTCGTCAACCTTGATACCAGCGCGCTCCATATCGCGCAGTACGCCGATGAGTGGCATTTCCACCTTGCGGAAGAGCCAGTCCACGCCGACTTTGCACATTTCCCTTTCGAGGGACTCGCGCAGGTCCCACAGGCACAGTGCATGGCGGCCCAGGGGCTCAGCCGCGGCCTTGGGGTCAGCTACTTCGGCCGGTGGTAACTGGGTGCCAAGATAGCGAGCCACCAGTGCATCTAGCGGCTGCTGTCCGCGCTGAGGTGCTACCAGATAGGCAGCCAGTGCCACGTCGAAATCTAGTCCGGCGAGCGTCATGCCCGCAGCTTGCAGAGCGCTCATGGCCGACTTGAGATCCACGCCCAGCTTGCGCACCTGTGGGTCAGCCAGTGCCCGGGCAAGCGCCGCTTGAAGCTCTGTGCTGCCGCCTTCGCCAAAGAGGTAGGTCTGCTCGGGGGTGCTACTCAGGGGCACGTAAAGGGCCCTGTCCGGACAGGCCAGTGCCACACCCGCCACCTGTCCCTGTACCTCGGCCACTACGACGGCCAGCACCCCGGTGGCTTTTTCTAGCAAGAGGCGCAGATCCTCGGAGCTTTCGGCCACGTCGCAGATGACCTCTTGGGTCTCCTCGGCGTCCCGCAGTCGCGGCAACAGCTTGTTGAACTCTAGCTCCACCAGAAGACGGCGTAGCTCGTTCGTGTCAATGCCTTGCCAGACGCAATCCTTGGGGCTAATGTCAAGTGGCACGTCGTCCTTCAGCCGTGCCAAGGCGGTACTCATCTCCACGTCGTCCTTGCCCGCCCGCAGGGCCTCGGCCACACGGGGCGGGCGAATCTCGTCCAGATGTTCGTAGATGGACGCCACGGAGCCGTACTCCTGCAGAAGACGCTGGGCGGTTTTGGGTCCCACGCCGCGGGCACCGGGTAGGTTGTCCGAGCTGTCGCCAGCGAGGCCCTTGAGTTCCGCTAACTGCTTGGGTACCACGCCGAACTCCTCACGAACCTGGTCAGCGTCGTAGAGCCGCGTGTCCGTGAAGCCGCGCACAGTGGCTAGCAGCGAGACGCCGGGCCCTACAACTTGGAGCAGGTCCCGATCGCCGCTGACCATGAGTACCTCATAGCCCTGATCTCGGCCACGGCGGGCGAGCGTGGCAATCACGTCGTCGGCCTCCACGCCTGCCACCTGGATCAGGCGTAGGCCGAGGGCCCGCGAGAGGTCGTGGGCCAGGGCCGCTTGCAGCTTCAAGTCCTCGGGCGTAGGTGGACGAGTAGCCTTGTAGCTCTCGTACCGCTCATGGCGGAAGGTTGGGCCTGGCGCGTCAAAGACGATCGCTGCGGCCGCCGGTCGCTCGCGATCGAGCAAGTTGAGCAGCATCTCGGTGAAGCCCAACAGCGCCCCCGTCGGCTGCCCACTGCTGGAGTTTAGCGACGGCAGCGCGTGGTAGGCACGGAACAGCAAGCTATTGCCGTCGATTATAAGAAATCGCTTGTTCATGGACCCGATTGGCGTACTCCCGCCTTGCTCTCGCCCTACTACTTGGTTGACAGGCACCCCAGGCACAAATCGCCAGCCCCACAGTTGGTTGAGCCGGCGAAGCAGCCGTCGCGAGGTCGATCTCTCGTCGCGGTAGTCGCAGACGACCCGCATCTCGCGTATCAGCGCGAGAGACCGGGATGCAGGTACATGCCTGCGCCCGGCAAGGGGAGAGTCAACCAGGCTCCTGGACGCTCGATAAGCGCCGAGTACCATGGCCGGATCGGCACTGCCGCGCCCACTAGACGCCTGAGCCAAGTTGGCACAGGCGCATACTGCTTCAGGCGTGGCCAACCCTCGATACCTCCAAGCCTGGCGGCAAGCTTGATGGCGTCCTCGCGGGAGCCCAGATCGTCGACGAGGCCCAACTGCTTAGCCTGGCGCCCTGTGTACACTCGTCCGTCCGCCAGCCTGCGGACCTTGGACACCGGCATCTTGCGGCCCGCCGCAACGTCGGCTACGAATTGCTCGTAGATGTCGTTGATGAGCCCCTCCAGTAGTGCCTGTTCGTCCGGACGCAGCGGGCGGAAGGGCGAGCCCATGTCCTTGTATGGACCGGACTTGATTGTCAGTGGCGACACGCCGTACTTATCCAGCAGGTCGCTAACGTTAAACAGGCTGAAGATGACACCGATGGAGCCCGTTTCGGTGCCCGGACTGGCCATGATCTTCTGTGCGCCGCAGGCAATATAGTAGGCTCCAGAGGCCGCCACGTCGCCCATGCTGGCGATGACTGGCTTCTTCTTGCCGAGCTCGACCAGACGCCGATAGACCGCCTGGGAGGCTGCGGGTGCGCCTCCCGGGCTGTCCAACCAAACCACGACCGCCTTCACAGATCTGTCCTCCTCGGCTCGGCGAAGCTGGTCGAGGATCCCATTGGTGCCGTAACTGGTGCCCATCAGGCTGTCATAGCCGCTGGCTTGGATAAGTCCTTGGATCTCGACGAGGGCCACACACTGGCCACCTGCGATTTGGTAGATGGCCGCGGTTGCTAACAGGCCGAAGGCAAGAACGACGACCAGCACCACCAGGAGGCAAGTCAGGCCACTCCATTTTCGCTGCGGCTGCTGAGCCGCCGCGCGAGGCGGCGGCAGATTCCCTGAATCTGTCATTGGCCTCTCACGCCCAATTGACCGGTTCCCCTGCCTGTCCCTATAATCGTCCATATCCATGGCACGGCCGGGGTGGTGGAATTGGTAGACGCGCCGGACTCAAAATCCGGTGGAGGTTCACCCTCCGTGCGGGTTCGACTCCCGCCCCCGGCACCATAGCCCCTATTGCCATGAGCACCTCGGACTCGCCAGCTCATTCGGGCTTGGGCCTCGTGTCGGGAGGTGCTCCCATCCAGCGGAACTTGTTGTACCTATTCGCGAGGAGCCGCTCCGGCGGGAGTGATGCCAGCTCGTCCAGCGCTCGAGCGACCGTTTCGCCGACAAGGCGAGCAGCCTCATCGGGGGCTTTGTGGGCGCCACCAGGGGGCTCCGGTATCACTCCGTCTATGACCCCCAGCTCCAGCGCATCACGCGGCGACAGCTTCAGAGACGCTGCCGCCGCCTTCTTCTGGGACGGGTCACGCCACAAGATCGCGGCGCAAGATTCCGGTGCGATAACCGAGTAGTAGGTGTTCTCCATCATGTAGATGCGGTCCCCTACTCCTATGCCAATAGCGCCCCCACTGCCCCCCTCGCCAATCACCACGGCTACGATAGGTACGGGAAGCCCGAACATTTCGCGCTGGTTGTCGGCTATTGCCTCCGAGATGCCGCGCGACTCGGAGTCTGGCATGCAGTCTGCGCCTGGCGTATCGATTAGGCTCACGATGGGCCGGCCGAGCTGAGCGCCGAGCCGCATGACGCGCAGGGCCTTGCGGTAGCCCTCGGGCTTGGCCATGGCGAAGTTGCGCCGCTGGCGTTCGGCCAAGGTGCTGCCCTTTTGGTGCCCTACCACAACCACCGGTCGGCCCAGCCAGAACCCTAGACCCGCCACCATGGCCGGGTCGTCCCCGTACCTACGGTCGCCGTGGAGCTCAATCAGGCCCGTAACAAGCCGCTGTAGGTAGTCTAGGGTGTGGGGACGCTTGCCCTCGCGGGCCAGGGTGATGTGCTCCCACGTCTCCTCGATGTGATCCAGCGACAGCTCACCCATTGGAGCGCTCCTCCTGGCCGTCGGCTGTGGCCCATTTGAGCAGGCCCTCGAGGGTATCCCTCATCTGTTCGCGCGGCACGATCATGTCAATCATACCGTGCTGGTACTGGAATTCGGCCGTCTGCACCCCCGACGGCATGGCCAGCCCCGTAACCTCGACCACTCGTGGACCGGCGAAGCCCATGGCAGCGCGTGGCTCGGCCAAAATAATATCACCCAGCATAGCGTAGCTGGCCGTCACGCCGCCGTAGGTCGGGTCGGTTAGGACTGATATGTAAAGTTGACCGGCGTCGCGCAATTTCCTGGAGGCTCCAGCTGTCTTGGGCATCTGCATCAGCGAGATCAGCGATTCTTGCATCCTGGCACCGCCGCTCGCGCAGAATATGACCACCGAGTGGCGCAGCTCTGCGCACCGCTCAAAGAGCCGGGTGATACGTTCACCGACTACCCAGCCCATGCTGCCGCCAATGAAGGCCAGGTCCATCACTCCTATCCCCACTGGTATGCCAGCGATAGTGGCCAGGCCAGTCAGAACGGCTTCCGTCACGCCGGTCTTCTCACGGGCTGCCTCC
>JAKORR010000699.1 GCA_029777735.1 Armatimonadota bacterium
CGTAGAGGGCCCTGCATGTGCTATGCCCTGCGCACTGAACTGCGTCAGGCAGTATGCGGGGTCGTCGCCGCTGCCAGGCAGTGGCTCGACGAGTCGGTTCTTGCCTCGGACCTCGGGCGGCTGAACGAAGCGCTCGAGCGGAGGCACAAGCAGGAAGCAGAATAGGCAAGTGCTTGGTGTAGTTGAGATAGTTGAGAAAGGCTGCTGGAAGGGAGGTGCGCGAGATGCGTGCATGGCATTTGGCCAAGCGGTATGCGGTTAACGTTTTTGTTGCCCAACTGGCAGGAGCGATGGGACGGGCGGATCTGAGGACCCTCATCCGGTTCACCAGACTGGCCGAGCGTGTGGCACCCTACGAGTATCAGCGCCAGCACCTGGCCTGGGTACGCGATTTGTTGCAGCATGATCATCCGGCGGCCAGACTCGCTCTCCGCATCCTGCACGACGTACACCCCAAGGTACGCACTAAGGTGCTCCAAAATCTTTTCGTGCACAGCGGATGGCTCGGTAGCCGGCGCCGCCAGGAAATGGAGTCTGTTCTCGGCTGTATGGTCCCCTGTGTCATGGTTATCAGTCCTACAATGCGGTGCAACCTCGGGTGCCCTGGCTGTTACGCAGGCGCTTATCGTCAGGAAGAGGACCTGCCCTTCGAGCTGTGGGACTCGATTCTAGAGCAGGCCAAGGACTTCGGCATCTTTTTCATCACTATCTCTGGAGGTGAGCCCTTCGTCAGGGCGGATGAACTACTGGAACTGGCCTGGAAGCACAACGACATGGTCTTCCAGGTGTACACCAACGGGACGCTGATTGACGAGGCGATGGCCGAACGGCTGCGGCAAGTGGGGAACGTTGCGCCCGCAATCAGCGTGGAAGGATTTGCGGAGCAAACGGACGCCCGTCGGGGCAAAGGTGTGCATGAGAAGGTACTCCGCGCAATGCACGCACTGCGCGACGCAGGCTGCCTCTTCGGCTTTTCAGCCACGACCGTCCGCGACAATGCTGACCTTTTGTCTTCCGACGAGTTTGTGGACTACTACATCGAGCAGGGCTGCTACTTTGGCTGGTTCTTCAACTACATCCCCATCGGTCGCGGTCCAGACCTGGACATAATGCCCACGCCGGAGCAGCGCGACCGGATGCGGAAGCAGACGCTCAAGATCCGGCGCACCAGACCCATCTTCGTGGCGGACTTCTGGAACGACGGCCCTCTGACTGGCGGCTGCATGGCCGGTGGGCGAATGTACCTGCACATCAACCATCGGGGCGACGTGGAGCCCTGCGTGTTCTGCCACTTCGCTGTGGATAACCTGCATAGCAAGACGCTTCGTGAAGCGTTGGCGTCGGACTTCTTCCGAGCGATCCAAAGACGACAGCCCTACTGCGAGAACACGTTGCGGCCTTGCATGATCATCGATCATCCCCATATCCTGCGCGAGATCGTAGCCTCAACAGGCGCCCGCGCCACAGACGCAGGAGGAGAAGCGCTTCTCACCGAGAAGGCTCAGGGGCTGGACGACTACGCGCGCCGCTATGCGCTGCTGGCCGACCGGGCTTGGGAAGAGGAGGACTACTCCTGGGCCAAGCCGGGTGGTTTGTTGGATCATTCGCGCACGTATCAGGAGCGAAAGGCGGCCACCGCTGCCGGTCAATAGGTGGCGGTCCAGCGTCGGCCAGGTTTGTGCGGACCTGTGGCCTAGAAGGGGTGTCACCTATGGATATCGTGTTGATCGCTCCGAGGCACCAAGGCGTTGAGACGCTTCCTTACCGACCCCAGCAAAGAGCCTTGTTCCCTCCACTGTCGCTGTTGACAGTTGCGGCGCTCACGCCGCCCGGACATCGAGTGAGCCTCATCGACGAGGGTGTGGAACCGATCCCGGAAGATTTAGAGGCGGACCTTGTCGGCATCACCGCCACAACAGCCGCGGCGCCGCGAGCCTACGAAATCTCCGACCGCCTGCGTGCCAAGGGCATTCCTACAGTTATTGGCGGTATCCATGCCTCAACTCTGCCCGACGAAGCCGCCAAGCACGCCGATGCGGTGGTGATTGGCGAAGCCGAAGGCCTGTGGCCACAGGTTGTAAAAGACGCCTCTCTCGGCCAACTGCGCAAGCAGTACCGGTCTGACCAATTGCCGAGCCTGGAGGCGCTGCCGCCGCCCAGGCGGGACCTAATCAATCCGCGCAAGTACATCCTACCCAACACTCTGCAAACCACGCGCGGCTGTCCCTTCGCCTGTGAATACTGCTCGGTGACGGTCTTTTTCGGGAATACCTATAGGATGCGCCCGGTGCCAGAGATCCTAGCCGAGGTCAAGGCGATGCCCCGTGGCCCGCTTCTCCTGGTGGACGACAACATCATGGGAAGGCCGTCCTACGCACGGGAGCTTTTTGCGGTGCTGCGCGAGACGGGCAGGCGATGGATCGGCCAAGCGTCGATGACTATGATGAAGACCCCGGAGCTGATCAAGGAGGCAGCACGGGCGGGCTGCGTCGCCCTCTTCGTAGGTCTGGAGACGCTATCCCAGCGCAACCTAGAAGCTATGGGGAAGAGTATCAACGTAGCGACGCGGTACCGTGAGTTGGTAAAGTGCCTGCACGACGCAGGAATCGGGATTGTGGGCAGTTTCATGTTTGGCCTAGACGACGACGACGAGGGAGTCTTCGAGCGAACTGTGGATTTCGCGCAGAAGGCGAAGATCGACGCATGCCTGTTCTCGATCCTCACTCCCTTGCCCGGCACGCGGCTCTACGAGAGACTTTCAAGCGAAGGGCGAATTCTCGACCACGATTGGAGCCACTACGACGGTTCCCACGTCATTATGCGACCGCAGAAGATGCGCCCTGAACAGCTTCAGGAAGGCTTCTTCTCCGCCTACAAGTGGTTCTACTCAATACCGTCGATCGTTAGTCGTGCCTTCCAGTCGATGGGACGCCACCCCTTTTACTGGTACACGAACCTGGTTTGGCGGAAGTACTTGGTGAACTGGATCGCTGGCATGGAGCGGCGCAACCGCCAGTCCCTGCACCCGGCGGAGAACTGAGCGCCGGGTTTCTCTCGTGTCCTTGTCACCGGGACAGCCCGCGCTTAGCGCTACCAGCGAAAGCCTTCGCAACCTACACACTTGCACTTGACTGGTCCCGCATGGCTACTCTCCCGACAGCACCTTGCGGATACGATCAATCAGCACGTGGGGTTCCACGGGTTTGTCGATGACGCCCTGCACGGGTAGGAACTCCCCCGGCTCGTAGGTACCGTCAGACTCGTCCGGGTAAAAGCGAAGGTTCGTGGTACTGTGAATGGCACTCAGAATGACGATGGGTATGTTGGCGACCTCCGGCGGGTACTGGTTCCGCAGCTTCCAGACGAAGTGAAAGCCCTCTGTGCCGTCGGGCATCATGATGTCAAGCAGAATCAGGTCAGGCCGGAACTCGACTACCTTTTCGAAGGCCTCCTGCAATGTGAGGGCGCTGTCCACTTGATAGCCCGCGCTTTCTAACACCAGGCGTACCGACTCAACTATGTCAGGATCGTCTTCGACAATCAAGATTTTGGCTTCCTCAGCCATCATTGTGCCTCCCCTTCCCCGAGTGTTCGGCTCCGTCGCTGTAGCCCTCTTCCGGCCCTGGGGCCGGGCTTTGGCCGGCCTGGGCGGCGGTTTGGGTTATCAAGCGCCACACGATATCGACAAGCTCGTCCACGCGGTTGGCCACAGCATCGCTAAGCCTGTCGCCCGGCAGTGTACTGTCAGGCTGCACACCGACGATCGTCACCCGCGTCGTCAACCCTGACAGCCTCGCCAGCTCGAGGACGTCGGCCAGCGACACATGGTGCAGCGAGGCCGCCCGCTCGACCACCCGCACGTCGGCCTCGTCAGCCTCGAACACTGCGACGGTGCCGGGCTGGGTCCCCAGGTCTAGGGCGTCTACGATGATTGCCCAGTCCGCCTCCTCTAGGTCAAAGAGCAGGTTGAGCCCACCCGTGTGGCCCTCTACGACCGTCACGTTCTCCATGGGCGACAAATCCGCGATGCGTCGGGCCACGATCACACCCACCGCGTCATCGCTGCGCAGCTCATTGCCCACTCCGAGTACCACGATTCGGTCAGCCATGTTGTTCTTCTCGCTCGGGCCTGGGAACAGCCCGCCAGTCTGCAGTTCTAACGCTTAATCTCTACCCGCAGCAGATGAGTGGCGCAGGAAATGCACGGGTCGTAGGCCCGCACCAGCATCTCCAGCAGCAGTTGTATCTCGGCGTCAGGCCGATCGATGATCTGTGGCACCAGGGCATGGAAGTCGCGCTCGATGTTGTTGAGGTTCTGGTTGGTGGGGATGATGCAATTTACGGCCGTTAGTTTACCATCATCGTCGAAGGTATAGTCGTGGATAAGCAGGCCGCGCGGCGCTTCGTCGACGCCCACACCACGCCCAGCCCGCGGCTTAACGCCCCAGTCCTCCCACTCCAACTCGCGTCCCAGGGTCCACTCGAGGTACCTAATGGCTTCCTCTACCGAGTGCACGGTCTCGACGACCTGAGCAAGCGTGATGGCGTAGGGGTTGAACAGGTAACTATCGAGCTGGAGCCGGTCAGCGACAGCTAGGGCAGCCGGATGGAGTTGCTCTTTGTTGCAGCGGTAGCGCGCCAACGCCCCAACCATGTAGGCTCCTTGCTCCGTCTCGGCATGCTTAGCGTGGCTGTGTGGCACCACGTACTCGTGGATCTTCTGCCGATAGTCGCGCCGCTCTGTCAGGTCCCCCTGGGTGGACTTGATGGCCTGACACTCATACATGCCGTACTCGTCCGGGTGCCAGCTTGCCAGTGCCTCACCTTCGCGCTGGAAGTCTGGCAGCTTCACCGTGGCGAAGAGGTCCACGGCCGCCGCCAGGTCCTCCCGTGCCGCCACGCAGCGCCTGTGCATGTCCTCCAGAGCCTTGGGATCGGGCAGCTTGGGCATGCACTTGGGCAGATAGGCGCAGGGGTGGATGTGGCGCCCCACGATCGCCTTGCACAGGTCGTTGCCTAGGCGCTTGAGGCGCAGTGCCCGCTTTACTTCCTCCGGGTGCGACTGCACCAGCGGGAAGACGCTGGGCACCCCCAGGAAGTCCGGTGCCGCTAGATAGTAGAAATGCAGCACGTGGCTCTGGATCATCTCGCCGTAGTAGGCGATCTTGCGCAGCGCCAGCGTTTGCTCCGACGGCTCGATGCCAAAGGCGTCCTCAATCGCGCGCACGGAGGTCGTGGTGTGAGCGATAGAACAGATGCCGCAGATGCGGCAGGAGATATGGGTCGCCTCGTCCCAGCGCCGCCCCAGCATCATGGCCTCGAAGAAGCGCGGAGATTCGGTTATCTCCAGCCACAACTCCTCGATTTTGCCATTGGAGGCGTTGAGTACAATGTTGCCATGGCCCTCAACCCGGCAGATCTCCTCAACAAAGATGCTGAGCTTTCGGTCTGCCATGGTAAGTCTCTCCTCCCCTTATCGCTGCCCTTGCTGGCGAGACTTGCGCTCCTCCAGCTCGTAGGCGCAGAAGATGTCGTAACGCTGCAGGAGTTCCTCGGACGTTACTCCGTACTTGGTGAGGACCTCCTCGTGGGCTTCGTCATTGGGATTGTCCACAAAGCCCCTACAGGCCTCACACCACGCCCCGTAGGAAGGACAATCTGCCCCGCACCCCGCCCTGGCCACCGGTCCCATGCAGATCATGCCCTTCTCAAACACGCACACGTTTTCCTTGCGCTTGCACTCTACACAGACCGGGTAGTTGGGCAGTCTAGGCTGCTTGCCCTGCACGATGTCGAGCACGATCCTCAGGAATTCCTCACCCTGGATTGGGCAGCCCGGAATCTCGAACTCCACCGGCACAACCGCGTGCACAGGCCGGGCCGAGATGGTGTCAAACTCCGCGCCGGCCTCGCCGTACACAATTTCCTTGACCTCGCGCAGGCCGTAGCGATGCTTGAGGGCGTTGACCCCAGCGTTGGTCGCGCAGGCCCCGATGGATATCAGCATCCGAACCCGCTCGCGCACCTGGCGGATCTTCTTCTCGTCGTGATGTGTCGATATGGCTCCATCTATGAAGCCCAAGTCGATCATAGCCTCGGTCCTCTCGGACATAGCCTCGCGCCATTCCACGAAGTCCACCAGTTTTACCACGTCCAGCAACTCCTTCTCGCACTCGAGAATGGCCAGACTGCAGCCCTCACAGCCGGTGAAGGAAAACACCGCCGCTGTCGGCTTGGCCATCGCTAGATCGCCTCCCACATGAACTTCAGCTCGCTGTACTTGAACACCGGGCCGTCGAGGCAGCAATACTTGTTGTTAATCTGACAGTGGCCACATTTGCCCACGCCGCAGCGCATTCGGCGCTCAAGCGACAGGATGATGCTCTCGTCGGCAAGACCCTTAAGGCGGCACTCTGTGATCACGAAGCGGTACATAATCGGCGGCCCGACCACCAAGGCCCTCGTGTTGGGCGCATCGAGGCGCAGCTCAGGGAAAAGTGTCGTGATCACGCCCACGTGACCACCCCAGCCCGGGTGCGGCCGGTCGATAGTAATGGCGAACTCGATATCCTCGCGCTGCTCCCACTGTTCCAGCTCGCTTCTGAACAGTATCTCCTCAGGGCTTTTGAACCCAGCGAGGATGATGACGCGTCCGTACTGGTCCCGCTCGGCCAAGATCGCTTGCACCACGCCACGCAGGGGCACAAGACCTATGCCGCCACCCACGATCAACAAGTCATGGCCCTTGATCTCGTCCATCGCGAAACCCTTGCCCAGAGGGCCTCGAAGGCCGATCAGCGCTCCGGGCCGCAGGCCGTGGAGCGCTGCCGTGACCGTGCCAACGTTGCGCACGCATAGCTGGAAGCTCGAGCACCCAGGCCGATACGAACACAGCGATATCGGCGCCTCGCCGATCCCCGGCACAAATACCTGCACGAACTGCCCCGGACCGTGCCCCAGTGCCCGGCCCGAGGTCAGCTCGACCTCGAAGAGCTTCTCCTTGGCTGTCTGGGGCTCAACCTTGACGATACGGGCAGGCTCAGGTACGTACAGCTCTGCCTGAGGCTCCACCTCTTGAAGATTGACGCCCGACCTATAGGCCATGGCCCGCCGCCTCCTTTCGTGCTTCAGTCAGCAGATCGTTGATGACCTTGACGGGGTCGATGTCCGCCAGGCACTGCCTCACGCACCGCCCACATCCGGAACAGTAGGGTCGGCCATAGCGCGTGTACAGGTAGGCGTACTTGCGGTAGAAGCGATGCCGTAGACGCTCGTGCCGCTCCTCGCGGAAGTTCTCATGAGGCGCCACCACGGCGAAATCCTCGAGCATGCATCCGTCCCACACTCGCGACCGATAGCCCTCGTCCAGTGACAGCTTGAGCTTGTCCAGAACGTCGAAGCAGAAGCACGTCGGGCACGTGGTGTTGCACGTACCGCAGGAGTAGCACTTCCGGCTCCACCGCTCCCACACCACGCTATCCGCGAAGCCAGTGAAGTGCAGCGGAAGGTCATTGACCTCCGTATTGATGCGCCGGTCGCGCTGCCGGGCCAGCTTATCGTTTTGCCACGCCCGCATCTGCGCCAGGTCGTGACTGCTGGCCTCGCGGCCCTCCGCCACGGCCAGCATCGCTGCTCCTGCGCCGGTGGCGGCCTCGGCGACGTATTCGCTCCAGTTGTTGATCGGGGTTAGGAACAGATCATAGCCCGAGCTTACCGAGCACGTCTTCATCGAAGAGCAGAAGCACCACTCGTCGGGCAAGCAGTCGATGCCCACAATCCTCATCGCCCGGCGCCGTGCCACCCAGTTCGGGTCCACATAGGTGTCGGTGAGCGAGATGTCCAGACTCTCCAGACCATAGATGTCGCAGGGGTGCACACCGAAGAGGACAAGCGGTTCGACCGAAAGGACCGGCTCCGCGCTGAAGCCCTCTTCGGTCCGCCAGTGCACCAGGTCGTCCTCTGTGGGGAAAGCATACTTCTTGGGTGGCAGAATCGTGCTCACGTACTCCAGCGCCACGCGCCCCGGGTCCACTACGTCCGCGAACTGCCACTGTTTGCGCCCCTCGCGGACGTGTGGCGCCACTACCCGTGTCTCTTTCATGAGCTTGCCTATCAGGGCCCTTACGTAGTCTTCACTCATCACCAGCAGCGCCATGCTATCCCCTCCTGACACCGGTGTCTTGTCCGTCGTCAGCAAATGCGCGGCAGCAGCTCGCCGCTGGGCATTTCCAGGACCCGCCGCGTGCCCAGGCCCGTCAACACTTCTGCTCTGCCAGCTACCTCCAGCATGACCTCGCCGACTAGAGCGCTCTGACTCCCCCGGGCATCGGCCCGCATTAGCGCCAGCGCATCTTCCGCCGAGCGCTTGGCTACCACGGCCACCAGCTTGCCCTCGTTGGCCACTTGCAGCGAGTCGAAGCCCAGCAGTTCACACGCCACCTCCACGGCCTCCTGGCGCGGCAGAGCCGCTTCGTACACTCGCAGCCCCACTGCCGAGGTCTGGGCAATCTCGTTCAGAGCGGCAGCCAACCCACCTCGCGTCGGGTCGTGCAAACAGTGCACATCTGTCCCTAGCTCGCCAACCAGTACCAGCGCCATCTCGTGCAGAGGCGCGCAGTCGCTCATCACCTCTGCCGCAAAGCCCAGTTGCTCACGCGCCGCCAGTACAGCCACGCCATGTTCGCCCATGGGCCCACTCACCAACACGGCGTCACCAGGCTGGGCCCTGGCGAGTGAAGGCAGATCCTCGTGCGGCGCGACAGCCTGCCCTAGGCCCGCCGTATTGATGTACAGCCCGTCACCGCGTCCGGCCTCTACCACCTTTGTGTCGCCGCCGATGATAGGTACCTCACACTCCTCGGCGGCCTCGGCCAGTGACGCCAGCACCTCCTCAAGCACCTCTAGCCCCAGACCTTCCTCAACAATCAAGCCAACCGTCAGAGCCAGCGGACGCGCGCCTCGCATCGCCAAGTCGTTGACTGTGCCATAGACCGCGAGCTTCCCTATATCGCCCCCGGGGAAGAACAGCGGTTTCACTACGAAGCTATCCGTCGTCATGAGAAGACCGTCGCCCACCCACGCCGCATCCTCCCCAGCCTCGACCACACCCAGCACTGGGAAGACCTGGCGGACAAGCAGCTCCCGCATCAGACTGCCCCCGCCCCCGTGGGCCAAAGTCACGACTTCGCTGCTCATGGCGCTACCTCGATCGCCTTCCGAGAGAGGCCGCGGCAAGGCTAGCCTCCAGGTCCAGGTCGGTCCCCCCGACCTCGAGACGCTCGTACCGATAGGCCGCAGCACAGGCGCCCTCGCTGCTGACCATGCACGGCCCTACGGGCGCCTCCGGTGTGCAAGCCTGGGCGAACAGACAACACTCTTGGGGACGCAATAGCCCCCTGAGCACATCCCCACAGCGGCAGCCAGGCGGGTCGGCCACGGCCGTCTCGACCAGCCCAAACCGAACCGCCGCATCCAGCCCTGCATATCGCTCGCGCAGAGCCAGACCGCTACCATCTATCTTGCCCAACCCGCGCCAGTCGGCCGCTCTCGCCTCGAAAACCTCCGCCATCAAGGCCTGGGCCGTGCGGTTACCCCCCGGTGTCACGGCTCGTGGGTAGGCGTTTAACACATCGACCCGCCTGGTCGCCACCAAGCCCAAGAGCATCGTCACTGCCCTTAGGATGTCCTCCGGCTCAAAGCCCGCGACGACACAGGGCACACCGTGCGTTTCGGCCAGGCCGCGGTAAGCCTCGGTGCCAATCACCACGCTCACGTGACCCGGGCTGAGCAGCCCGTCAATCCGACTGTCCCTGTTGTCCATCAGCGCCTCGAGAGCCGGAGGAATCAGCTTATGCAGGCTCAAGAAACTCACATTGCGCAGGCCTGCCTCTGCCGTCTGCTTCACCACCGACGCCACACTCGGCGCCGTGGTCTCGAAGCCCACAGCCAGGAAGACTACCTCGCGGGCCGGCTCAGCCAGAGCGATGTCTAACGCCTGTGCTGGCGAGTAGACCGCCCGTACGTCGCACCCCGCAGCCCGAGCCTGAGCCAGCGAACCACTCGGACCCGGCACCCGCATCATGTCACCGAAGGTGACCATGATGATGCCACACCGGGCCAACTCCAAGGCCATCTCCACTTGGCCGCCAGTGGTAACGCAGACCGGGCAGCCCGGTCCACTGGTTAGCTCCACACCCTCCGGCAGCACCTGGCGCAAGCCCCACCGACCGATGACGTGCGAGTGTGTGCCACAGACCTCCATAAGCCGCACCGGGCGGCTTAGCCAAACTGCCGCCTGCTCCAAGTCGGTACGAAGGATCTGCAACCGTGCGACACGGTCAGGGCCGAGGTGCATCGTCGCTCACCTCCGCGACCAAGGCCCAGGCCTCACGAGCCTCCTCCGGATCCATCTTCGTGATTGCGAACCCTGCATGAACAAGCACCCAGTCACCCACACCGGCGTCGTCGAGCAGATCCAGGCGGGCTTTTGCACGTAGTCCCGCGTGGCCGCAGACCGCTACGCTCCCGGACATCTCAAGGATCTGCAAAGGGACGGCCAGACACACGGCTATCCTCTCCTCCCAGCGCGGGTGGCACTGCCCTGCAGACTGCCGCTGGCGGCAAGAGCCATAGCCACCGCAACCTGCCCCACACCCAGCGCGCTGTCGTTGGGCGAAAGCCTGCTGTGAAGCACGGGTCGCAGACCTAGGCACTCCAGGCCGTCGGCAACGAGTTCGAGTAGTAATCGGTTCTGGAAGGTGCCGCCCGACAGCGCTACCAGGTCCAGGCCAGTCTCCTCACAGGCCCACGACGCTGCGGATAGCAGCATCTCGGCGAAGGTTTTATGGAAGCGCAGCGCGATCAGATCGGTCGGAACGCTGTCCGCGACATCCTGCGCGATTGCTGCAATTGTCGCGCGTGGATCCATCACGAGTTGTGAACCCGGCACCAGAAACAACACCCCGCCGTCTTGCACCTTGGAGCCCGCCGGCTCCACCTGTGTGTCGAAGGGGTACGCCGACGCCTCCCCACCCCCACCGGCAAGAGCTCGGGCCGCTGCAGCCTCAAGAAACATTGCAGCCTCGGCTTCGTAGGCGACCTCGTGCCTCAACCCGACCAGTGCCGCCACTGCGTCGAAGAGCCGGCCTGACGATGAGGCGTAAGGGCAGTTCACACCCTTTCGCAACAACGCCAGAACGGCCTCCACCCTCTCGCGTCCCACTGCGGCGAGAAGGCGCCGGCCCGACTGGGGCCAAGCTTC